>JAGBAU010000323.1 GCA_017938785.1 Clostridia bacterium | reverse complement strand
GTGCCGATATTCTGGCCCATGATGATCGGGATGGCAGCGCTGTAGCTGATGGTGCCGGTCAGGGACAGTGCCTGCAGGATACCCACCGATGCAGAGGAGGACTGGATGACGGCAGTGAGAATCGCACCGGCCAGCACACCCAGGATGGGGTTGGAGAAGGCGGTCATCAGGCTGGTGAAGGCGGGAATATCCTTCAGGGGAGCCACAGCATCGCTCATCATATCCATGCCGAACATCAGGATGGCGAAGCCCAGCAGGATGGTGGCGGCTTCCTTCCTGCGCGGCTTTTTTGCGGTCATGAAGATGATGATGCCGATCAGCGCCAGAACGGGCGTGAAGGTTGCGGGCTTGAACAGGGTCACATACCATGCGCTGCCGCTGATGCCCGAAAGGGACAGCAGCCAGGATGTGACGGAGGTACCCACGTTGGCGCCCATGATGATGTAAACCGACTGGGCCAGGGTCATGATGCCGGAATTTACGAAGCCGACGACCATAACCGTGGTGGCGGAGGAAGACTGGATAACTGCCGTTACGCCCAGGCCCAGCAAAAAGCCGTTGATGCGGCTGGAGGTCAGGCGGGTCAGGATGGATTTCAGGCTGTTGCCGGCGCACTTTTCCAGGGAAGTTCCCATGATGCTCATGCCGTACAGGAAGATGGAAAGACCTCCCAGCAGCGCCAGAATGTTGGTATAGTCCATGTTGGAAAACCCTCTCAATTCTCTTCGTTGTGCTTTTTCATATTTCGGTAAAAAGCATATCATGCGATCATCAGAAGCATATCATGCCATTCTCAAATCCTTGTAAAATACCCGCCAGAAAACCGCCAAAAAACTAAAAAATCCCGCACGTTTCCGTGCGGGATTCAGCGGTTTGGTTTGAATTAGTTTGCATTCTCTTCCAGGGAGAACTTTTTCATAAATACCTCGAAGTTTTCGCGGTATTCGCCCTGGCCTGCCTTGACGTCGTTCAGATAGCGGTGCACGTCGAAGCTGTTGTTGGCGATCTCAATGATGGCAACCGCCAGGTTGGAGCAGTGGTCAGATACGCGCTCCAGATTGGTGAGGATGTCGTTGAGGATAAAGCCCAGCTCGATGGTGCAGTTGCCGCGGGTCAGGCGCTCGATATGGCGGGCGCGGATGGTCTTGTTCAGGGTGTCGATAACCTGCTCCAGGGGTTCCACCTTGCCTGCCAGGGCGAGATCTTCCTTGTGCAGGGCGGTGAGGGTGTTGGCCAGGATTTCGCGCACGGCGCCCATCAGGGTTGCCAGTTCGGCCTTGGCCTCCTCGGAGAAGGAAATCTGCTTTTCATGCAGCTCCTGGGCGGATTCCATCACGTTGACGGCGTGGTCGCTGATGCGCTCCAGGTCGCTGATCATGTGCAGGTACTTGGTCAGCTCGTGACTGTCCTCTTCGCTCATGGGCTGGCCGGTGAGCTGTACCAGATAGGTGCCCAGCTTATCCTCGTAGAAGTCCACCTTGTTTTCATCGGCGACGATCTTCTCAGCCAGCTTACCGTCATAGTTGTCCATGATGTTCAGGGAATCATACAGGGACAATACGCTCATATCGGCCATGTCCAGCAGCACGCGATGGGCGCGCTCCAGGGCGATGGCGGGGGTGACGAACAGGCGGGTATCCAGCAGGGGCAGTTCGTCGGCCTTCTTCTTGTCGTCGCGCACGGTGATGCAGGCCAGCTTTTCAAGCTGCTTGCCGAAGGGCATCAGCACGGCGGTGGACAGGAGCTTGAACACGGTATGCACGATGGCGATACCCAGGGGATTTGCAAACATGTCCGCAATCGGGAAGTGGAAGATGGCATTGAGCACATAGAATACCGTCATCCAGATGACCATGCCGATCACGTTGAAGTACAGGTGAATCATGGAGGCGCGGCGCGCATCCTTGCTGGTGCCCATGGAGGACAGCACGGCGGTGATACAGGTACCGATGTTCTGACCCATGATGACCGGGATACAGGTGGCATAGCTGATGCTGCCGGTGAGGGACAGGGCCTGCAGGATACCAACCGATGCGGAGGAGGACTGGATGATGGCAGTGAGCACTGCGCCGGCCAGCACGCCCAGGATCGGGTTGGAGAAGGCGGTCATCAGGCTGGTGAACTGGGGAATATCCTTCAGCGGGGCAACCGCGTCGCTCATCATTTCCATACCGAACATCAGGATGGCGAAGCCCAGCAGGATGGTGGCCAAGTCCTTCTTCTTCTGCTTCTTGGTCATCATGAAGATGAAGATGCCGACCAGCGCCAGAACGGGCGTGAAGGTAGCGGGCTTAAACAGCACCAGATACCATGCGCTGCCGCTGATACCCGAAAGGGACAGGATCCACGCGGTGATGGCCGTGCCGACGTTTGCGCCCATGATGATGTAAATGGACTGGCTGAGCGTCATCAGGCCGGAGTTTACGAAACCGACCACCATAACCGTGGTGGCGGAAGAGGACTGGATTACAACCGTAACCGCCAAGCCCAGCAAAAAGCCGGTGATGCGGTTGGAGGTCAGCTTGCTCAGGATGGACTTGAGTCGGTTACCTGCGCACTTTTCCAGGGAGCTGCCCATGACGTTCATGCCGTACAGGAACATGGCCAGGCCGCCGAAGAGCGCCAACACATCAGTGTATTGCATATTACCCCTCAATTCTTCTCTTTGTTATGATTTTGGATTCATCAATATTATATCAAATATGCGTAAATAGTTGAATAGAGAATTCTCAAATGTATGTTAAACTGTTTCGCACGTTTCAGCTGGTTTTTTTCTGCTTTTCTTCCTTATATTCTGCATTTTTCCGCCTCATTTGTGAAAATAAAGCGCCGGGGAGGATTGTAAATCGGGTAAAATTATGTTATCATAAATACAGCGTTTTCCACACGGAAAACAATGGTACGTAAATTTTAGGAGGGTATTTTCAATGAAGAAAATCGTTGCACTGCTGCTCGCACTGATCATGGTGCTGGCCGCTTCTGCCATGGCAGAAGGTTCCCTGGTTCTGTATTATTCCCATGCTTCCGACTGGTCCGATCCCATCATCCAGGCTTTTGCAGAGAAGTATGACGTTCAGGTTGAAATGGTCGGCCTGGGCACCGGCGAACTGATCTCCCGTATGCAGGCTGAAAAGGCCAATCCCCAGGGCGACATCCTGTGGGGCGGCGTAGCCGAGTCCTACATCCCGATCGCAGACCTGCTGGAAAGCTACAAGTCCACTGAAGTGGATGCCCTGCAGGCAGGCGCATACGATGCTGAAGAGTATAAGTGGCATGCATTCGACATCGAGCCCATGGTTATGATCTACTCCACCGCTCTGGTTGACGAAGCAGACGCTCCCACCTCCTGGGCAGACCTGCTGGACGAGAAGTGGGTTGGTCAGATCGCTTCCGCAGACCCGCTGAAGTCCTCCTCCGCTTTCGGCGTTACCATGGGTATCGTCGCAGCTTACGGCTATGAAGAGGGCGGCTACGAATTCCTCGAGAAGTTCGTTCCCCAGCTGGACGGCAAGGTTCTGTCCTCCTCTTCCGGCACCTTCAAGGGCGTTTCCGATAAGGAATATGCCATCGGCCTGACCTATGAAGAAGCTGCAATGAAGTACATCGCCGCAGGTTCTGAAATGGCCATCGTATATCCCACCGAGGGCACCAACATCGTTTACAGCCCCGTAGCCATCATCAAGGACGGCCCCAACACCGAAAATGCAAAGCTGTTCGTTGACTACGTTCTGAGCCAGGAAGTGCAGAGCCAGCTGGCAGAGCTGAACCGCCGCACCTCCCGTACCGACGTTACCGTTCCGGATACCTTCGTTCCCTTCGAGGAGATCCCGAATGCAAACGTTGATTCCGCTTGGGTTGTAGAACACACCGAAGAGTTCTACGGCGTTTGGGAAGACCTGATCATCCAGTAATTCCTGAAAACAGCATCCTAGCAGAAAATATCCTTCGCGGATAGTTTTCAACAGCCCGAGGCTGAGCGTAC
>JAGBAU010000322.1 GCA_017938785.1 Clostridia bacterium | reverse complement strand
GTGCTTGCGGCACAGGGCCACATAGCTCTCGTTGCCGCCGAGTACGATCTGCTCGCCCTCGCGGGCAACCTTGCCGTTCACCACGCGGGCGTTGGTGATGGCCTTGCGTCCGCACCAGCAAACGGTCTTGATCTCCTCGATGGTGTCCGCCCAGGCCATCAGCCAGGTGCTGCCCTCAAAGAGGTTGCCCTGGAAGTCGGCGCGCAGGCCGTAGCAAATCACCGGGATACCCATATTGTCCACGATGTCCACCAGGCGCTGCACCTGTTCCTTCTTCAGGAACTGGGCCTCGTCCACGATGATGCAGTTGTAGGCGGAGAGATCCACGGTGTCGATCTCCTCCATGTAGATGCAGGGGGCGGACAGGCCGCTGCGGCTGCCCACGATGCGCTCGCCGTCGCGGTTGTCCAGGCAGGGCTTGATCATCAGCGCATTCTGTCCGCGCTCATGGTAGTTGTACTGCACCATGATGGCATTTGCCGTCTTCGAGGAACCCATCGCGCCGTAGCGGAAATACAATTTAGCCATTGAAGCATCTCTCCTGTATGGGGATATTGAATCCACTATATAACATCCGGCAAAAAAAAGCAAGTCTGTGGGCATTGATTCGCTTTTTCTTGCCCTCCGGCTGGTTTTCGGGTACAATGGATGCAGCAAATCGAGGTGAACGCAGATGAAGATCGCCGGCATCATCGCCGAATACAATCCCTTCCACAACGGGCATGCCCATCATATCGCCGAAACCCGGAAGAAAACCGGCTGTGATTATATCGTGGTATGCATGGACGGAAGCTATACCCAGCGGGGCGAAGTCGCCTGCCTGGACAAGTGGACCCGCGCCCGGGCCGCGCTTGCCTGCGGCGCGGACGCCGTATTCGAGCTGCCCGCGCTGTGGGCGGTGAACACGGCGGACTACTTCGCCCGGGGCGGCGTGACTGTGCTGGGCAAATTGGGCTGTGATTTCCTCTCCTTCGGAAGTGAAGATGCGGATTTGGCGCTGCTGGAACGGCTGGCGGATCTTCGCGAACATGAGCCCAAAGAAATCTCCCGTGCCGTCCAGTCAAAGCTTTCCGAGGGCAAATCCCATGCCAGGGCCCGGGGCGAAGCCCTGGCGCAGCACCTCGGACTGGATGCAGACAAGCTGAACGCCCCCAACCTGACCCTGGGTGTGGAATACATCCGCGCCATCCGGGAATTGAAGCTGAACATGCAACCCGTGGTCATCCCCCGCATCGGCGGCTACCATGACAGCGCCCTCGGAACCTTCGCATCGGCTTCGGCTATCCGCGACGCCGTACATCGGGGAGAGAATCCTGCCGAAGCTGTACCGCAAGCCATGCGCGAACACCTTCCCCGCATCGCACAGATGCACGCTCCAGACGACCTGCTGCTGCACACCCTGCGCAGCATGACGGAGGATGAAATCGCATGCCTGCCCGGCGTGGCGGAAGGTTTGGAAAAGCGCATCGCACGCTGCGTACGGGAAGCATCCTCGCAGGAAGAGCTGATCGACATGCTCAAGTGCAAGCGCTACACCCGCGCCCGCATCGCCCGCCTTTGCGCCCATGCGCTGCTGGGCATAGGCCGTGAACTGCAAAGCCGTCATCCCCTGCCAGAATACGCCCGTATCCTCGGCATGCGCGAGGACGCCCGGCCCCTGCTGGCGGAACTGAAGTCAAGGAGCGCCCTGCCCATCGTATCCGATGCAGCCAAGCTGCAAGATAATGAAATCTTCCATCTGGAATGCCGCGCCACCGACCTGCGCGCACTGCAATGCAACGAATCCGCCGAGCGCAAAGCAGGACAGGAATTCACACAGAAGTTTATACGCACATAAAAAAGATCATCGGATTCTCATCCGATGATCTTTTGTTCAGGATTCTCCTTCATAAGCTCCATCCGGTCCATATCCATACCGCTGCGGACAAAGAGAGCGTCCAGATGCTCACGATAACGCCTGTAAACCTTCGATGCGACCACCACCGGACAGCGGCTGTTCTGCAGCAAATACACGAAGTGCTCTTCCTTATCGCCCATGGGAACGAAGCTCAGCAGATGATTCAACTGTCGGTGGCAAATCGGATCATCGATATTTTTCCAGTTGATTCTCTTCTTCCCGGTGCAAAGCACAGCCATGGGATAGGATCTGATTCTTCCGTTTGCCCGCTTTTCCCCGAAGTATTCATAATGGGTGTATTCTTTATTGCGGCGACCCCTCCTGCCGCCAATCCTCCTTTGCCTAGTGAGCGGACGCATCGCCGAAAGAATACGGATTTCCTTGACCTCTGCGGGATCAATTCTTTCCAGCGTTTCATACAGCTGATTCAGCAGCAGAAACCTGCCGTTCTTCATACCGTAGATATACAAATCCAGTTCCGTATCATCGCCCTTTTTCCCCAGGAATATCAGCGAAACAAGGCTGGCAACAAAGGCTATTCCCAGCAGAATGCACAGGCCTGTAAAAACAGCATCCAAAAAGGCGTCCTCGAACAGCCACAGAACAACCAGAATACCAAAGAAAACAGCAAAGCTAATCGCCGCACAGTTCTGTATAACGTTGTAATCCTGCCTAATCCCGCGCCGCGTTTTTGCAATCCCGTCCACTTGCCTTTGGCGTTCCTCTGAAGAATCCAGCTTGTAGCGGTCGTATATTCTCATTCATTCCTCCACGACTTTCAGACGGTTCATGTCCATGCCGCTATGAACAAATAATTCATCCATCAATCCCCGGTGCGGTCATAAATCTTCATCACTTCGCCTTGATGCGTGCACGCAGCGCGTTTTTCAGTTCATCGTTGGCCTGAATCAGCGCAACGTGATTTCCGTCCGAAGCTTTATATCCCACGGCAACCACGGGATAATCACCCTTTGCGTGCACAGCCTTTACGCGTCTTGCATTGGGGAAGCGCTTCATCGCATCCTCCGGAGTGCCCAGGAACAGCAGGTTGCTCAGGTAGATGTCCTCAATATAGCGCTCACGCTTGCCGTAGGCGCGGGTCAGGCGCAGCACTTCATCGCCCAGCTCGTAGCTGTATTTCACAATATAGATGCGCAGCACGCCCCAGGCGATCAATCCGCCCAGCACCCAGAAGGCAATGGAGGATGCGCCGTTTCCGATGCGGGTTGCCAGGAAACCCAGCACCACATAGTTGAGCAATACCAGCACGACCATCAATCCCACCACCAGCAGGATGCCGTGCAGGGTACCGATTTTCTTATGTGCAACAATCTGTTTCATTTCTCATTCTCCAATTCTTCGGCCAGAATATCCAGCGCATCCAGCGCGCTTTCCACATTCGTTCCGTTGCTGATGACCACCAGGTGCAAGCCATCCTGCACCTCCCGGACGGTATGGCAGGCTTCGCGCTCATTGAGCACAGAAAGCCCGGCCTCATCGGTGATATAGATATCTCCGTATCCCGAAACCAGCTGGGTAATCAGCAGCATGCGGGAGGTTGCGTCCTCCGGCGCAACGGTCAGTTCCACCGTTTCCACCGTTCGGAAGCCCAGGTTTTCCACCTTTTCCAGGAGCTTCGCTTCCTCAATCGGAATACCCGTGTTCAGCAGCATAATCTTCAGCGTTTCATCATCGCTGTAGCCCGGGCGGGTCATGGTGAATACCAGATGATTCAGGAAGCACAGCGCCGCTACGCCGATCAAATACACGGCCCATAACCTGCGCAGATGATCCCTCACCCGCTGCCGGGTGATCTTTCCCTCGGGCATAGCGCACCTCCTGAAATGGTTTGCTATCATTATAGCCAAAATCCAAATCAAACACAAGGGCCGTTTCCGCTTGACAGAGGGCAGGCGCTCAGTTTATGATAGAGAGTAGCATTTGAAACGGAGGATTTCAACATGAAACAGCAGCCGCAGCTTGCCGGCATGATCAAAAACCAGGGCTTCGACGGCTTCCTGCTCACCCGTGCCGCCGCCCAGAAGACCAGCTCCAACGGCGGCAAATATCTGGATATGACCCTGTGCGATATCTCCGGCGAAGTGAACGCCAAGATGTGGGACGGGCTCACTCCGCCGCCCGCCGTTGCCCAGGTTGTGCGCGTGCGCGGCGTCATGCTTGAATACAACGGCCGTCCCCAGCTGCGTGTGGACAAGATGCGCCCCGCTACGGAAGCGGACGATTTCGATATGGAAGCTCTCGCCCCCTGCGCACCCCAGCCGCCCCACGAAATGAAGGACGAAATCCTGGAACGCATAAACGAAATGGCAGATGCCCAGCTCAAAGAACTGGTACTCCGTCGCCTGGAGCTGTGCGGCGATAAGCTCGACTACTATCCCGCCGCGTCCAAGCTGCATCATGCGGAGCGCAGCGGCCTGTTGCACCACACCAGCACCATGCTGCGCATGGCAAAGCACGTGTGCGAAATCTATCCCCAGCTGGACGCAGACCTGCTGGCCGCCGGCGTCATTCTGCACGACCTGTGCAAGATCAACGAGATGGCTTCCGATGAAATCGGCATGGTTTCCGATTACACCGCCGAGGGCCTGCTCATCGGCCACCTGGTGGGCGGCGTAGCGGAAATCGCCCGCCTGGGCAAGGAGCTGGGCACCCGGCCTGAGCTTCTGATGATGCTGGAGCACATGATCCTCTCCCATCACGACCTGCCCGAATACGGCAGCCCCAAGCCGCCCATGTTCCCGGAGGCGGAGGTTCTGCACACCCTGGACCTTCTGGACGCCCGCATGTTTGAGATGACCCGTGCACTCAAAAACGCCCAGCCCGGCGGCTTCACCGAGCGCATCTGGAGCCTGGAGCGCCGCCTGTACCGCCGCAAGGAAAGCCCTGTGCGCCAGAGCGAAGAATAATTCAACCCACAAAACGGATGTTTATTTTGAACATCCGTTTTTTCTCTTGCAAATCCCCCTTTTTTGATGTACACTTAAATGGGTTATAATAGTAACTTCTTTCAGTGTGCACAAAACACCAACCCTTTTCGGAGGAAAAAGATATGTTCCATGTATTCAGTGATCTGGAAGGACTGCGCATCGCCATCGAAATGGAACGCCGCGGCGAATCCTTCTACCGCCGTGCTGCACGAGTGAGCAAGAGCGAGGAAACCATCGCCATGCTCAACTCCCTGGCCAACGATGAACTGCACCACCGCGCCGAATTCGAGCGCCTGTACAAGGCCGAATCGGAATCCGGCATGTCT
>JAGBAU010000321.1 GCA_017938785.1 Clostridia bacterium | reverse complement strand
GCTTCATGGGTTCCTACCAGAACTACCACGTCATGGTGGGCGATACCCTGGTCCGCATCGCTGACAACCATCCCGTCGGCCGCAAGACCTTTAACGTCGGCGACGAAGCCTATCTGGACTTCAGCCCCGTCGATACCCACCTCATGTGAGGCGAGGCGCCTCGGCCGGTAGGCTGGCGCCGCTAAGATGACGAATCCCTGCCCCGGCAAGAATGGGGCAGGGATTCTTTGTTTCTTTTCTATAAGTATCTATGATTCAAAGCACGAAATCGGGCCCATAATCTACGGGCCCGATTTCTAATGTATGGGTTTATGGGGAGAGCTTGCCGCCATGGGATTGAATCCAGTTGAGGATGTTGGTATCCGTTTGGGTGCAGGCGGTGATGGTTTCTCCGTCATGGCCGGTGAAGCGCAGCTGGCAGATGATGATGGTCATGCCTCCACTGCCCTTGAACTTCGGAGCCTTCCAGCTGAAAGATACGCTGCGAATGGGCTGCTGGAAGTTGATTTCGCCAGCGTGCAGCGCGACGCTGTGTTCGTTGCCTACACGGATGAACCATTCATCATCGGCATAGCCCCATGCGCCGTTCAGCCAGTGCAGCTGCTTTCCGGCGAAGATTTCATCGAAACCAGAGATGTTTTTCAATCGTCTCAGCGGCAGGTACTGCGACTGAATCCGGGGAAAACATACCAGAATTAAGAATGCGGACACCAGCATAAAGCTGATGATTGCGGTAACGAGGCTGATTCTGCGGCCGATGCAGGCGGCGGCCAGCACGAAGGCAACCGGTATAAGGAAAAAGAGCATCCTGCGGATATAAGGCCACAGGGCGATACGCAGAAGCTGCCGCCTGGAAATGAGCAGGGCCGTTGTGCTGTTTCGGACGTCCTTACTGGCGGTTATATGCCGGGACAGGCGGTACAGTATGAAGGCGGCAACCGGCACAAGGATCAGGAAAAAAGGACCGTTGTCATTTTTCATAGGCTTTGTTGATGGTTCAGTCGGTGCGGGTCTTGGATTTCTCCGAATCAAAGCCTTCCGGGTAGCGCTTTTTGAGTTTATCGATGTTCATCTGGAGGATGGTTTCCAGGTCCATGTCGATGGCAGTGGCGGCTTCGGCCAGGTACCAGGCGATGTCACCCAGTTCTTTGGCGAATTTTTCCTGATCGAAGTCATGGCCCTGCATCAGGTGTTTTTTGACCAGGTCGATGGCTTCGCCGCTTTCGCCGCACAGGCCCATGACGCTGTTGAGCAGCACATCCCTCTTGCTCAGCTCCGGGTTGAGGGTGGTCATGGCCAGCTTCTGGTATTCGTTGATGGTCATGCTTCCACTTCCTTGGCGACGTCCACCCAGCCCGTGCACAGGGAGGTTTCTTCCAACTCCGGGATGGTCAGTTCGATGGCGCTGTTGGAGCTGCCTGCGGCGGGGAACACCGTATTGAAGCGCTTCAGGGATTCGTCCAGATAGACCTTCACACCCTCGTTCACGCCGAAGGGACACACACCGCCCACGGCATGGCCGATCAGCTCGCTGGCCTGTTCCGGGGTGAGCATCTTGGCCTTGGTATGGAAGGTATCCTTGAACTTGCGGTTGTCCACGCGGATATCGCCGGCGGCCACGATCAGCACGGCGCCGCCGTCCACCATGTAGCTGAGGGTCTTGGCGATGCGTGCGCCCTCGATGCTCAGCGCCTTCGCGGCCAGCTCCACCGTTGCGCTGGAGACCTCAAACTCCTGAATGCGTTCCTCCAGATTCCATTTCCGCAGATGTGCGCGTGCGCGTTCAATCGACATGGTGATCGTCTCCTTGCTTGCAAATGATTACCGATTATAGCACAAATACCCGTCGGGTTCAAGAATTTTGGTCTTTTGGACGGCTTTTGGCTTTTGGGTTGCACAGGGGCATAAATTCTGTTATAATGAACGGGAAGGAGGTCGTGCATATGGCTCACATGGCAATTTGTATTCCCGTATCGGTTGTAACAGCTGTATTGGCGTTTGTTTATGGAAAGAGCGTGCGCCATGGCTGGCTTTCCGCATTGATTACGTTTGTGTTCAGCATGCTCGGCGGTCTCCTGTACGCCGGAGTCGGCCAGATCATCGGCGTGGTGCTCAGTGCGCTGATCATCGGCGTGTTCTTCACCCTGCCGGAACATAAACGTATCGCTCAGGAGGAAGCCGCCCGCGCGAGGGAAGCCGAGCACCTGCCCAACGAGGAAGACGCATAATTCAAAATAAAAACACCGCCGCACATGTGTGCGGCGGTGTTTTTTACCAATTCACATATTTCGCCTGAACTTCTCCGGCATCCAGGGTGACGTAGACGCCCATGGTGCAATCCTGGGTGATAAAGGTGGCACAGCCGGCCTTTTTCAGGTTCTTGAGCACCCTGGAATCAGGCGTATCCGGTTTTTCATCGGTATCGGTGGAGATGACGGCGATCTTCGGTGCACAGGCGGAGATGAGATCCGCGCTGCATGCGTCGCTGTCGCCGTGGTTGGGTACCTTCAAAACATCGCAGTGCAGGTCTGCACCCGAGGAGAGAAGGCTCTTCTCCTCCTGGCGCTCCATGTCCCCGGCGAAGAGGATGCGGCCGTCGGGGGAATTGAGCATCATCACCAGGGAGTTGTCGTCCTCATTGCCGGGAATTTCCCTCTCCGGTGCCACAACCTCGAATACCGCGCCGGAATCGCCCAGGGGAACCCTGTCCCCGGCGCCCAGCCAGTTGACCTCCAGGCCAAGCTTTTCGGCGGTTTTCACGGCCTGGTGCTTCTTTGTGGTGGTTTCCGGATAGTAGCGGGAGGCATATATGGCGCGAATTTCGATATCGCTTTTGCGCAGCCATTTCAAACCGCCGGTATGATCCTTATCCGTGTGGGTGATGAACACTGCGTCCAGCGCGTCGATCTTCAGGTGGCTGAGCACCCTGTCCAGGTTCTTCTCCGCATCGGATTTGCCGGTATCGATGAGGCAGGTATAATTGCCCGCACGCACCAGCAGCGCATCACCCTTGCCCACGGTGGCGGCGAGCAGCTCCACCTTTGCCTGCGCGCTGGAGCAAACCAGCAGGCAGGCAGCGGCGGTGGCGAGGCTGCGGATCAGTTTGCGCTTCATTTAGACTTCCACCCAGCTTCCCAATTCGTTGGACTTAAGCATCTTGTCCATCAGGCACTGCAGCTTTACGCCTTCCGCAATGGTGTTGTCATCGGCGGGCAGGTCGTGGGCAACGGCGTCCAGGAAGGTGTAGTAGCAGTGCATATGACCGCGCTCCCAGCCGATGGTGTTTTTCGGGGGCAGGAATGCGCCGCCCGGAGCGGGATAGCGGGCCACGGTTTCGATGCGGGTGAAGCCGCGCAGGCCGCCCATGGGGCTGCCGGGAACGGTGGTATCGTAGAAATCCAGATAGTTGGGATCCATCAAATCCCAGCGCAGCGCGCCCTTCTCACCGCGGATTTCAAAGATCAGGTCGTCGTTGGAGCCGGTGGCGATCTTGCTGGCTTCGATGACACCCAGTGCGCCGTCTGCCATTTCCAGCATCATCAGTACGTGGTCATCCGCCAGCTGCTTTTCCACGCCGCCGTCTTTGGTGGGGCGCTCGGGATACAGTACGCGGGTGCGGCACAGCGCGCGGGCGGGATAGCCAATGAGCCAGGTCATCAGATCCAGCACGTGGCTGCCCATATCCAGCAGGGTGCCTGCCTGCATCTGCTGTTTCCAGCCGATGGGCTTATTGGGCTCGATGGAGCCGGAGTGCAGGTAGCGGGCCTCAAAGTGCATGATCTTGCCGATGCGGCCCTCTTCGATGATCTGCTTTGCGCGCATGGTGGCGGGCATGTATCGGTTATTGAAAACCACGCGGGTCTTGCCCTTTGCCTTTTCGGCGGCTGCGGCGATGCGCATGGCACTCTCGCCGGTTACGGCCACGGGCTTGTCGAGGTAGACATGCTTGCCCGCTTCCAGGGCAGCGATGGCCATTTCCTCATGATCCTGGTTGGGAGTGCAGATGGACACCACATCGATGTCCTCCATGGCGATGAGCTCGCGCCAGTTGTCGGTGCAGGTTTCAAAGCCTGCATCGCGCATGGCTTCCCGGGCCTTTTCGATGCGGCGGGTGCAGATGCAGCGAAGGTTTACCTTGAAATCGATGCCGGGATAGAACAGGGCGATGCTGCGGAGGCACTGGGTATGGGTTTTGCCCATGAAGCCCCAGCCGATGACGCCAACATTGATGGTTTTCATTTAAGCTTTCCCCTTTCTCAAGGTGAATAAATTTGCATTTTTTCGGATGAAATCCTGCTTTTATTATAGCCGAAGGGACGCTATACTGGCAAGTCAAACCTTTCGTCTTTTCACAATAATAATGAAATAATCCCGTATACTTGACAGAATATAACAACAAATGCTAAAATGGAGTAAATATAAAGTTGCGGATGTGGGTATATCCGTAAAAATTTCAGATGAGCGCGGGAGGAACCGGCGCTTGTCTTTGTTCGTGTAAAAATGAACAGGTTCGGCCGGGGTTGCGCCGAAGTGAATGGAAGAAGCGGCCAAATATGCAGATTATGGAGGAAAAGCATGCTTCCGGGAAAGTTGTGTATCGGAATACTTGAGGAGGATAATCCACTCAAGTCCTATTTCAGGCTCAAACCTCTGCTGGTGGAGAATGAAGGGAAATATGTAATTTTTGACGGCACGGAAACCTATCCCGAAGAGGGCTGTATCCGCATTGTCCCGGATAAAAATGAATCCAGCCACTTCAAGGCCCGCATGCGCCGCATGGGCCGCTATTGTGTGCTCGACCTTCGCGAGCACGCCGGTGAAAATGATAAAATCCGCCCCAATAAAAACTATCACGGCGATGAAACCGAGAAAAACGCCCATATCGTCTATTCGGATGTGGTGCGCGAACCCGCTGAAAATATGATCTTTGAAATTCTCTCTGCCGATACCGAGCAGGGAGACTGGACCGGCGATGCACCGGGCACCCCCCGTCTGCTGCGCTCAGGTGAAAACCAGACCTGGGCCTATACACCCGCCGCCGAAGAGGGCGCGCAGGGCCAGATCGCGCCGGACGGCGCTTCCATCCCGGAGGAAGAGCTGCAGCGCTTTGACATTCCTGGCTTTCTGGGCCAGACCCTGTCCTTCGCTATTCGCCTGCCCGGCGCCATGGCCTCGGTGATCGGCGTTCCTGCGCCCCGCGGAGAGGCCCAGGCAACTGCGCCCGCACCCCAGCCGCCCAAGGAGTCTGAGGTACAGAAGGAAGTGCCTGTGGAGCCGGAAAAGCCCTGGATCAGCCATGATCCACAGCCCAAGCCCTTGCCTGTGCACGGCCAGATGAGCCCCATACAGCAGGCTCTGGCGGCCCAGTCCGGCCTGAATCCCAAGCGCAACCGCAGCCTGCAGGAAATCATTGAAGAAAAATGGCGGCATTCCCGCGTGGACCAGCTGGGTCATCCCGTGCCCGGCAGCGCCATGGGCCGCCCGGTGGAGAATCCGCTGGACAAGGCCCTGGACGCCCTGAAAAATGCCTGGAGCATCCCGGAAATTCGTGAGCGTCTGGTGAGCTCCATCGCAGAGATGGCCGATTTCTCCGGTGCGCTGGATGGCCGCGTACAGGAGCTTTCCAATTCCGTGCTGCGCCGCGAGCTAGAGGATCTGGAGGCGGAGCGCCTCAAGTCCCTGGCGGATCTGGACAAGCTGCGCCGCGATAAGCGCAACCTGCGCGAAACCTTCAAGCAGGAGATACGCGAGGAAGAGGCTGCCGCCCTGCGCGATGCCGTGGAAAAGACCCGCAAAGCGCAGGATGAACTGAAAAAATATGAAAATGCCGCCGCCGAGGCCCGCAAGGCTGCCGAATTTGCCCAGGACGCCTTTGCGGCCCTGAACGATGGGCGCTTTGAGGAGAGGCTGCGCGAGTTTGCACTGACCAGCCGCGCTGCCGAACTGCTGGCCCATCCGGTGAAGGAAGAAAAGAAGATTGCAAAGGCTTCAGATGAAGCGCCCACCCGTGAGGAGTGGATTGCCCGCCTGAAGCGCGCCTTTGAAGCGGAAGGCATGGAGCTGACCGAAGTCCAGGCGGCAAACCTGCTGGTTTGTGCGGCGCTGGGTGAGCGTATCCTGCTCTCCGGCGAGGCGGCAACGGATAAATGCATCGTGGGCCGCGCCCTGGCCCATGCGCTGGGCGCCCAGGATTCGGGACGCTATGTGGAGCTGGCCGGCGGATGCAGCCGCGCAGCCGCCGCCCGCACGGAGGCTTTGCTGGAGGATAATGAACTTCCTGCCGTGGCGCTGGTGCGAAATGCCAATTCTGCCCCGGACAGCGATGTGAGCTGCGGTTTGTGCGGCGGTGAAAACCTGCTGGTAATCTCCGCCCTATCGGACAGCGGCGCTGGCTTCCCAGTGTCCCCTGAGGCGCTGGAACGGAGCTTTATGATTCGCCTTGAGCCTGTGAGTGCACAGACCCCCTGGCGCGTGGAAACGGCCGCTGCGGGCGGATTCTCCCCCGTGCGCATGAGCGCGCTGAAGGACGCTTTCCTGGTGGACGCCGCGCTGCCTGCGGCCCTGGAGCGCAGGATGCAGAAGATTCGCGATGCGCTGGCCATGCACAACGTGCGCATTTCCCGCTACAGCCTGAACATGATGTGGCACTATTGCGCAGCCATGACGGCGGCGGCCAAGATTTCCGCCGGTGAGGCGCTGGACTATGCCTTCGCCCAAAAAGCTCTGCCCTGCATCCTGGCCGAAGCGCCGGTGGAATGCCTGGTGGATTTGAAGAACATACTGGCGGGCATGCCCCGCAGCCTGGCGCTGTTGGAAAAACCTCTGCCGATTCTGATTTGATGCATAAAAAGGCGGACAATCCTTGTGGTTGTCCGCTTTTTTGTGCTATGATGCTTTCAGAATTGTTGAAGTTGGAGGATACTATGCTGAACAGGGCCATCATATTGGCACGCGAGGGAGACGGAACGCTGGAAAACCAGCGCTTCGAGGGAATCACTCTGGAGGGCGGCGATTTTAGCCATCTGGAATTGAGTTATGTGCAGCTTTCCCGCTGCCGCTTCGTGGATTGTAATTTTTCCGATGCGCTGCTCTACGAAGTGCGCATGGACCGCTGCGACTTTGCCAACTGCCGGTTCAGCGGCGCCTATTTCAAAAAGTGCAGCATCGACGGCTGCAGGGGTGACGGTGCAATATTCACCGGCGCGCGCCTGCGGGACAGCCGATTCACAAACTGCAGCCTGCGCTATGCCAATTTTGCCGGAACGAACTGGGAGGATTGTGGGCTTCAGGACTGCGTGCTGCGCGAGGTATTCTGGTCGGAAGCGAAGATCAGGAAATTGGAGCTTGCCGGGTGTGACCTGCGCGGCGCGGAATTCTTCCGTACACCGCTGAAGGGCGTGGATTTGTCCGGCTGCGAAATTGAAGGCATGGCGGTTTCAGAGGGCTGCGCTGAGCTGCGCGGCGCAAAGATAGGCGTTGCCCAGGCGGCGTATATCGCAGCCATGGTCGGCGTAGAATTGGTATAAAAAAGAACGCATTTGCGTTCTTTTTTATATCTCCAATCCATTGAGCACCAGCTTGTCCAGGGGCGTGCGGGTCTGGCCGATTTCATTGTGGTTGAATGCGCCGTGGCAATCGCTGCCGGCGGTGATCATGGCGCCCCGGCGGTTGCAGATGTCCACGCAGCTGCGGGTGAGACCGACGCTATGGCGCACGTAGTAGCATTCGACGCCGTCCAGACCCAGATCCATGGCGCGTTCCACACAGGCTTCAAACTGGCTCATGCGGCCCGTGGGGAACACGACGCCGGGATGGGCGAGCACCGCCCGGCCGCCGGCGGCGTGGATGGCGCGAATGATGTCCTCAGCGGAATCGAAACCGGCGTCCTGATAGGTCACGCGGTAGCGGTCGTAGTAGGGGAAGCCGGATTTCAGGTCCGGAGTGATACCCTTGTACTGCATGTACTGCAGCATCTTCCAGCCGCCCCGGGAGGTATCGTGGGTGAAGGTTTCGTATTCCTCCAGGCTGGTCTGGGGGTAATCCCTGCGCATGCGGCGCAATAGCTCCGTGCTCATCTCGTCCAGGGTCCAACGGGCCCGGTGGATATAATTCAGCAGGGCTTCATCGGCAAGGTTTGCCCCATAGCAGAGGATGTGGATGTCGGCGTCTTCATGGATGGCGTCGATTTCCACGCCCTGCACATATTTCAAACCCGCTGCCCGGGCCAGTGGTTCCGCCTCGAGGGTGCCCTGTACCTGGTTGTGATCGCACACGGAAATCAGCTCCACGCCGCTGGCGCGTGCACGGCGCACGATCTCCTCAGGGGAGTAGGAACCATCCGAATAGAGGGAGTGAATGTGCATATCTGCAAAAGCCATGAAAACGCCTCCTTGTCTCGATCAATTATCCGCTTTTTCCGGCATGTTGTCAACCTTGTAACCGGATTCTGGTTTCCGGCATATTCTGCAGAACCACTCTTTAGAGGAGGGTTTGCATAGATGGAAACTGTAATCCTGGCCGCGCTGGCCATCGGCGGCTCCACGCTGATCGGAACCGGCTGCGGCTTTTTGTTCAACCGGGTCACACCCGTCTGGAATGACATTGTTACGGCCTTCGCCGCGGGCGTCATGTTGGCTGCGGCGGTTTTCGGATTGTTTGTGCCCGCCATGGAGATGGCGTCAGGGACGGGTATGCTCATGCTCCTGCTGGGTACGGCCTGCGGCGCGCTGCTGATTCGGCTGGCCGGCGGAGTATCCGGGGCGATGAAGGGCGGAGCCGGGTTTTTCCGGCTGCATCCGGAATTGTTGTTCGTGTTGGCAATCATTGTACACAAGCTGCCCGAGGGCATGGCGGGCGGTATTGGACTGAACGGCATGGATCCTGCCGCGGCGCACACGGTGGTGATCGGCATTGCCCTGCAAAACCTGCCGGAGGGCGTGGTGATGATTCCTCCGCTGCTGGGCGCAGGCGTGCGCCGCAGCCGGGTGATGGGCATTGCCCTGGCTACGGGTCTGCTCAATGGGCTCGGCGTGGTGGCGGGGGCGCTATGGGGTAGGATGGCGGAGGGGCTGCTGCCCTTCATGCTGGCCTTTGCCGGCGGTGCGATGATGGATGTGATTCTCACCCAGATGGTGCCCTGCGCGGCTCGTACCGGCAGAATGCGCTGCGGTACGCTGATCACCCTGGGCGGGTTCGCCATCATGGCCTGTATCAATATGCTGTGCTGACGCGGGGCTTTAAGCCCCGCTGTATTGCAGCATGAAATGTGCCCGCTTTGCGACGGGACGGGGAATTTCAGAAAAAGTTGAAAAAAGTTGAAAAAACCGCTTGACAAATCCTGAGAATCATGTATAATATATTTCGTTGCCAACGCAACGACGGAAGAAATTCCGCCGAGGCTGCCGAAAGGGCGAAGGCAGCCGATCATTGATAGGCTGGCGTAGCTCAATTGGCAGAGCAGCTGATTTGTAATCAGCAGGTTGCGGGTTCAAGTCCCTTCGCCAGCTCCATTTGAGCTTGGGACTTTGGCAATCTATTGTGGGTAGGTTCCCGAGCGGCCAAAGGGAGCAGACTGTAAATCTGCCGTCAGTGACTTCGGTGGTTCGAATCCACCCCTGCCCACCAACTTAATATGCGGGAATGGCGGAATTGGCAGACGCGCTAGATTCAGGTTCTAGTGTTCGCTTAGGACATGCAGGTTCAAGTCCTGTTTCCCGCACCATAAACCGAATGTTGATAACGTTCGGTTTTCTTATTGTTCGGAGTATATCGAACAATATAGTGCAGAATACTGGAATAATGTTCGCATATTTGAACATGTTTTTCTCTCAAAAAACGCCGGGAGCCACGAAGGAGCCACGTGGGAGTCACGGAAATTATCGAAAACCTCCCATTTGGGCATAACACAAACATTTAACATTTCTATGCTGATGCTCTGTTTTCAGTATCGGAGACAGAGGCAATGCCGGTAAACATTTCGTCCATGTGACTGTTGATCATATTGTTGACCTCTGCTCGCTTTCCGGACATGGTATGCTGATAAACCTTCTTTAGAGTTGCAGGCGTGGAATATCCCATACGTTCCATCGCATACTTGTCTGGGACGTTCAGCGCAAGCATGATCGAGGCGTTGTAATGTCTCAAGTCATGGAAGCGGCACTTCAGCCCGAGAGAGTTTCTGGTGTCGATGAACTCTTTCGATACTGTATCCGGTTTTACAGGAACAACGAACTCACTGTCGCGCGGCTGATTCCAGAGCTTCGCAATGATAAAGCCAGGCAGTTCAATCTCACGCTTGCTCTTGACAGTCTTCGTCCGCTCCTGCACAATCCACTTCCCTTCCGAATCCTTCACAACCGTTCTCCTGACCTGCACTGTGTTCTTGTCAAGGTTGATATCCGAAAACTTCAGACCGCAGATTTCGGAGCGTCGCATACCGGCACAAGCCCCAAGCAAAACCGCAACTTCAAGCCATTTGCCTTCGATATTCTGAAGCAGGCGCTTTACATCCTGTTCCTCGGGAATGTGAAGATCCGGCTCCGGAATCGGAGGCAGATTTGTTTTTAGCACAAAGTCCGGCTTGTACATGCCAAGAGCAGCAGACAGCAGCCCATGTGCGCAGTGAATCGATTTAGGTGCAAAATGCTTTGCCTCTGCAGATACTGCCGTTTGGATAACGGGCTGCTTCAAATCCTTGAGCTGAATCTCCATGAGCGGCTTGAAAAACTTCTCACGATCTTTCTTATACCGACGAATTGTTGTTGCGGATACTACGCCTTCCAGATTGGCGATGTAGGCGTCAATCGCCTCTCCGACAGTCATTTCCTCATATGAAACAGCAGGCGTCTCTGAGGGCGTATCTGTGGGTTCTACGCCGTATTTCATGAGAGCTTTTACAGGATCCTTCTTGAACTCAATCTGGAATTCCATAGCGAGCATCTCAGCTTCTTTCTTGGTATCCCCAGTAAATGGCTGATACTTCGATACGCCATTCACTTTTCCAATATAGACACGCGCTCGCCATGTTCCGCTGGGTAGACGGGTAATGTTCATTTTATACCTCCTATAGATCTCTCCCAGACTTTGATGTCTGGGAGTACTTCAAAACTAAATGTGTCGCTCTTCCTCTGAAAACTTCAGCAGATAGTGTAGAGAATGCAATTCTCCAACCCGGAACTGCTTCGGATCCCGTAAACGTGCCCATAGTGCCGAACGGCTAATTCGAAGCAATTTCGCAAGCTGATCCTTGCTATATCCCTATAGAATCAGCTGCTTTGCTACTGTCGCCTGAAACTGTCTGACCTTCAAGTCATACTCCGATTGCTTCAGTTTAGGCATGTACTCACCTCCATGTATATTTTGATATCTTGAACAGGTCTACCCAGGCCCATAGTCATTGTATAACTCGGCCTGAGAAGAGTCAATCCGGGAAACAGGATGAGATATAAAGAGAAAAATGTGTTATGTTCCCATCCGAAAAGAGATAGGAACATAACACCTCTCATTTTTGTTCACCTTCGCCAGTATTGCGGCATCGATTTTCTCCCAACAATTTTTCCTGCAGGAGCCATGCAACCCCAACCGCTGCAGCGTCGCTTTCGTCATCCGTTTTGTATATCTGGAAGCCTAAATAACGCTCCAAAGCTCCTGCGACTGCTTCTTTTTCAGATCTTCCGCTGCCTGTGAGCAGTTTCTTGACCGTTGTAGGCGCAATTTCGCAAAAGACGGCTTGATCTTTCTGCCATGCAACCAGATCAGCGATACCAACAACCTTGTTAAGCGCCTGAGTTTCTCTTGCGAAGCGTGAAAAAGCTCTTTCGCGCACGAAAACATCGATATCTGACGCTATTGACATCATGCGAATATAGATCGTGTTCAGCAGTTCGCCGTGAGACGCCTTTGCAGTGCGATTGTCAACATGGCAGAGCATGTCTACGGTTGCTTTACCGGCCTCATAACGCAAAACAGCAAATCCGGGGCATCGAAGTGACAGATCAGCGCACTATATACGCAACCGATCAGGCGTAACCGTCTGTTCTGTCTCTTTCATGGTCAACCTCAAATGCAAACATTGCTCTGAGAATCGCGTGGCTCAGATGATCGTCGCTGTCGTCACCGGCAAGATAGGCAAACAGATGCTGGATGGCATGATTGACATGTTCCTCGGCGGAAATCTTCTTGTAATTCCTGTCAATCAGCGTTTCGCCATACTTTTCAGCGCCATACTTTGCAACTTCAGCCGCTGCAAAAACGGCGTGAGGAGGAAGAAAATGAAACGCATATGGCGTTTTAGACTGCCTGCCGCCATTTTCGTTGGTTTCAGTAGGTGCATCGGGCTGGACGCCGGTAATGATCGCCATTATTCTTCCTCCTTTGCCAGCAGCCTGTCAAAGCAGAGTGCGCTCCAGGATTCCATATAGCCGTTACTACGGGCTTCAGCCATCTGTCTTACCGTGAACCAATCTCCAGTGAGTTTATCGGCCTCAAGGCAGGAAATGTCTTCATGGTCGGTATAGGCATAGTAGACCATACCCAGATGAACGCTGTCCACTTCGTTGCCTTCCTTGGCGATGAATCCGCAGAAGGTGATGTCTGCAATATCTGCCTTGGCGAGACCGACTTCTTCCTCCAGTTCACGGTACAGGCAGTCCATGATGGATTCGCCCTCGTCCATATGCCCACCGAGACCAATGCTATGCTGTCCGATGAGACGTTCGTCGCCGCCAATTCTGGTGGTCATGTATACTCTGCCGGAGGGCTTGTGCTCAATCAGCACATACGGAATGATCTGCTTGAATGCGGGATTGCATTCGGCTTCACAGCGGAGCATGGGCTTCATGTGCTGCTGTACCCAATCTCTGAGCGTTATAACGTCGCCGCCGTAAAGCAGGATGGCGTCTCTGCGGCAGGTGAAATCGCCCTTCTAGTAATCAGCTACCATGGAACGATCTACGCCCATGACGACTGCATCTCCGTACTTTTCACGATACTGTTCAATGGTCATATTCTTCCTTCTTTCTGTGAAACATCCACGTTTCATCAATCAGTGTGCCAGCGGAAACTCTGTAGAACCGCTGGTTTGTGGTTGGGCTATCCTACCCGCCCAGTTCTTCCATGTATGGTCCCAGCTTGATGTAATCCAGTAACGGGAGCAGAAATCTGAATGGTTCAACAGACCTGCTGCCTGAATATAAGCAGGTTTTAAGACCGGACGACCGGATGATTCTCTATGCCTGTTCAAGCTGAGGCACGTTTTGTCCCTCTCCCATGAGGCAAACGCATGTTATGAGTCCGCTGTAACGCCGAATCAGCGCATCAAGGTCGCGCTACAGCAGTTTCCCGATATCCTGCCGAAGATATGGAGAGTGACAGTGATGACAGCGGAAAATACAGTTGGAAATCGTCAGCGTTAAGCTGATTTCTCTCGGCGCCTCCGCCATTGTGACTGCACACTCCACATATTTCAGCATTGGGTCAGTCGTCTTCGACGTCACGTTTGGTATAACAGTCATCGCATATTCTGTCGCCGTCAACGGTGACAACATAGCCGCCCGTAATCCATTCACCGCATACATCGCAGCGGCATGCCTGATGGATATTGGTTCCTTCACAGCGAGGACATACGCAAAGCTCTTCATATGGCGGAGAGTCCAGCCCATGCCTCTCAAATACGACTTTTGCCTGCTCAAACAACGCGCCGCATTCCACACAGATCAGCATTTATCATCGCCATCCTTAACTTTGATGTACAGGCCGCAATGACAATCCTGATGCTCCCGGAAATCCTTACAGGGGCACTTGTTTTCAGGCTTCTTCTCCTATTTGCAGGGGCAAAAGTTATTGTTAGCCTTGATGCGCTTTTTGAGGTTCCTGACGAAGCCCTCATCGGGATTCAGAATGACTCTCATTTGAACTCCTCCAATCCATCGTTGTAATGGCGGCGCTCCTCTTCTTCCTGACGCTCCTTCGAGAAGCTGGAAACGAGCTTCAGGTAGCCAATCACACGGGTAGCGTAGTCCAGATCCTTGCTATCGCATACAGGACACTCAACAAGCCGGTGTTTACTGATATATCCACAAGTTTTGCACAGGGTATTGTGAACATTGAAGGTAAAGTAGCTGCATCCGGTCTTGATTGCTGCTTCCAGAAGTAGAAGATACTGTTCTTTCGTCAGATGCTCGTCCAGATTGATGTGACAGGCACTGCCGCCATCGAGATACTTGGTAAAAGCCTTGCCGTGAAGCATCAGCTTGTCCAGTACGTTGACCTTCGGATCTTCAACGCGGAAAAAGTAGGAGTTGTAGCAATCGCGGGGAACAAACAGCTTTGTTGCCTTGTCCCACATGGCGTTTTTGATGCCAAGATTCTCCGCAGGCACCATTTCCGTATTCCAGAGGATTCCATTGCCTCGGGCAGCTCGGTTGGCTTCATAGATGGGCTGGAGAACTGCTTCCGCATAGGCAATGTAGTCAGCATTTGCGGGATCAATGTCGATTCCCAGCGATTCAGCACCTTCAATGAATCCGTTGATGCCAATCGTCAGATACTGCTTTTCCAGATTGACAAATCCGGCGTCATATACGGGCAGAAGTCCGGCCTCTTTGCGTTCGTGAAGAATTTCATTGAACGCCAGCAGGTATTTGTGAACCTTCTCAACCTGAATACTCATTGCTTCGCGCACATCCTCTAGGCCAAGATCCCAGATTGCATTCTGCACCAGGCGATTGACGTTGATGGTCATGACGCACTTACTGCCGGTGGATACGCCGCCTGCGCCGAGCGTGAAGGAGAAGGTGTTGTCCTGCAATTCGTTCCTCTATCTACAGCACGATGACAGCGAGTCCACGCTGTCCGATCTGTACACAAAGAAGCTGTGTCCTTCTGCCCACATTTCGGCGGTAAAGTCCTTCCACTCCTGATCGACGTAATCGCTGCCATCATCCAGAAGATTCACCGTTTCCACCGGGAAGGTGAGCAGCTTACGCAGGCGTTCCCTGTTGAACCACTTCATGAAACGCTTCTGAAGCCAGTTCACGGATTCCCATTGCATAGGCGTTCCGTCCGGAAAGACGAAGTTTTCGAACATGCCATGAAAGTAAGGCTTGTCAAAGTAGGCAATATTCCAGAAGACAGACTGATTCCCTCTGGCCGCTGCCGGCTGGTTCAAGCTGTACACTACCTGTTCAAAGGCATCGGTGATTACCTTGTCAACGGTGCGCTTACGGCTGGAAGCATCTACACATTCATCCGCGTGAAGATAGTAATCGTTACCGTATTCCCTGCGAACGAAATAGTCCATGTATGCCAGCCACTCAGGAGTGCTTATGGCTCCGCAGAACTGCGACGCCAGAGCAAACACCAGATTGATGAATGAGCCGGTGAATGAAGCAAGATTCTTCGGCGCCTCGCTGGTACCGCCGATCAGGGTGTTCCCATGGAACAGGAACGGATAAAGCGTAACAGATGCGCAGTACGGTTTTCCGATAACGCCGGTTTCGTCGTGACGGTAAATCTCATGCTCCTCAAGCTGGCGGAGGTATTCCTCGGCAGTATCCACACCATACATCTGACTGAGCTTCTGATACATAGCCAGCCGATTGATTGCTATGGCATCGCGCTTGAACAGCTCCGTTTCCAAGGTGGCAATGCTCTTTCTTTCGACATTCGCATTCGGATCTACCTCACTGCCGGTTGCGGCATTGATCGCCTTACCGTAGCGGGAAATGAAATCCTAATGGGATGCATGATCTCTGTATTTATCAATTCGCATCGGGGTTCATCCTTTCACTCAGCCATGCAAGGGCAGCCGGGTAATTCATCATCTCGCCGTCCACGGACAGCATCGGCAGGTACGTAATTCCCTGCATGAGCATATCTTCGGTATTGCTATTGATCATGTAATCAATACCCGCCTCATCCAGGCGCGTCTTCAACACATCACAGCAGGGACATCGGTTGGAATAGAGAATGATTTTCATTCAGGCACCTCCATATCGTCGAAAACAACCGGAATGGTTGCTTTGGCCTGTTTGAACTACTCTCGCATCAGGATGCGCATTTCGGGATAGGCAGCTTTGCTCATGCGCAATCCAAGGATGTGCCGCCATTCTCTAAGATTGGCTTTCATGACGATGCGGGTAGCTGTGGAATTCGGAAGAACCTTTCTTGCGTCCTCAGGAAGCATGCCGCACTCCTGCATGAAGTGATACGATTCCTCGGCATCCTTCATACATTCCAGCCAGAAATCAGTTGCCCGATCGCCATCCTTGTAGAACAGAGGACGGATAAAGGCGATGTCACCGGAAAGATTGACATAACGCTGACTCTCGATCGCAAAGCTGGCGAGCCTGTGACGGGTGATTTCAGCCATGACGTCGCGGGAGGTGATCTATTCCACAGTCATATCTGCAAATTCCAGCGGAGACAGATGGCCACGGCGGATCAGCGAACGTACAAAACGCGGCGCGCTGTCTTCGGTGATCTTGCCTTCGGATCGGTAGCAGTTGCGGCCTGCATATTCGATATCGCGAAGCACCTGTAAGCCGTCAGTCGGCTTCAGAATTTTCGCACTCTGGTTCAGTATCTTCATCTTCGGATTCTCCTTCAATAATTGTTTCGTGGATGCGCTGGACGATGGTGCGCGGAGTCTACGCGCAGCCGTACACCTTGCCATCCTCCAGCAGGATCAACGCCTTGGTGGCGCGGCCTGCCGTAAGATCCATATACACCTTTTCATCCTTTGCGGTCTTACACAGTCGTCTTGCATTGGATGACAGGGGCATGAGAATGGACTCGATGCGGTTGGCACAGACGACGTTGCCAAAGCCGACATGTACGAATCGCTAGGGGGCAAATTGCATATTGGTTACTCCTTCCTTTTGTTGATCGGGATGCTCAATGGCAGAAGCTTTCAATGTCTGCCATGTGTAGCCATGTGCGGACATAACTGCCGTGAAGTCAGGGATGATTGCGTCGTATAAGTGGTTGCGATGGGATCCCTTCCTTCTACGGTTTATTATGTAAGTGGTAAAAATGGTGCTCCCGGCAGGACTTGCACCTGTACGCCTTTCAGGCATTGCTTTTAGAGAGCAACGTGTCTGCTGATTCCACCACGGGAGCATGCAGCGTAGAGTGTGAACTCTACGCACAGGGCTTAACCTGTCATTGCAGAACTTGGTATCCAGTCATCCACAGTTCCGTGACATTTCGGTTAGGCTTGGGCTTACCGTCCACAAATCGATAGGACGGCTTGCGCTCCCATGAAAGAAGCTTCAGGATTGTGCCGGGGTCCAGAGGTTGCTGTCGGAACAGAGCTTTCTTGATCTTCATGATGCCGGTGTGCCCCGTCGCAATACTGTATAACAGCAGTTTGGGGCTGTACCTGTCATCTATTTCCAGCACGGCATATTCATCACGCAGATCATCAAAGGTAGTGAGTGGCGTTCCACAGTGCTCGATCTCAAAGCGCAGCTGTTCATAAGGTGAAACGGGCTCGTCTGTCATTTCGCTTTCCAGACGGCGCAGTATATGCAGCCGTGTCTGCTGGGTGGCGGCTACATGGGCCTTGGAGAAGCGGAATTCTCCGTTTCTGAACTCATGGAAGAGTTTCTAAAGTTTTCCAATCATGCCAAACTCCCTGAAGTAGTCGAGGCGAATCATAATCTCGATTGCCTGAGAATCAAACGCCGGGTGCATCTCCATATCGTACAGGAGATCGGTGAAACAGACATAAAATGTGTCGCGCATATCGTAGAGCGCATTGGCGACACGCCGACTGATGTGCTTGACAGAGGTCTACGCATCGGAAATAGTGTTTTCGTCGTGATCGATATAGTAATCCCGATTGTCCTGCCTGAATCTGCAGGGCGCAATCCGGATACCGAAAGCCCGCTTCATCTCAGCCTTGACCTGCGCAATGCGATCCTTATCTCCTTTATCGGCATAGCCTGACAGGAGTGTTGTGTAGTACTCCTACGGGTGATGAGCCTTCAGCCATGCTCCATACAGGGAATCAAGTGCCACACAGACAGCATGACTACTATTGAAACCATACGAGGTAGCATCTTCTATGATTTTCCAGACCTTTTCTGCAGACTGTGCGTCCGTCTTTGCAGAGAAACCTTCCATGAATCTTTCCTTCAGAGGCATCACCTTTTCAGGGTGCTTCTTACCAATGGCTTTGATGGCGGAATAGGACTCGGGAGCAGTGAAGCCTGCGTATTGCAGAACCTTCATGACCTGTTCCTGATACAGGATGAAGCTGGAGGTCATGTCCCTCGTCTGGATCAGCTTGTCGAAAGCAGGAATTCCATAATCGAAATGCCTCCGATCCAAAAATGTGGGCAGCATGGATTTGAATGCAGGACGAACAGCGGCAACGAAGGCGGCAAGCTCCGTGATATTCTTCGGCTTATACCGCATGACCTTTTCGCGTGTTTTCTCCTGCTCCACCTGATTGAGGCCCATGGTGTGGCCCTCGGCGTACATCCGCCATGTGTCGCGATCATTGCGCGTCATATCCAGAAGAGTGCTGACATCAGGCTGTTTCATGCCAATGCGTCTGAATGCTTCCTGATTGGTTCGGACGACGTCCACCATCAACAGGTCATTTTTGAGATAACCGTATAGCTCGGCGGTAACCCCGTCAATGAAGGCAGCAAACACAGGCTGCTTTTTTCCTGTCTTGCTGTTGATGCGGATGACGCCGATTTCGCGACGGATATCCTCTGTACACAGTAGATAGGCACAGGGATGCGGCGAAATGGAGTCGATCATACCCATGTATTGTTCGCTTGCAGCGATCAGATCGCGGAACTGCTCCGGAATATAATCTGAAAGCTCGATTTCCTCGCCTTCTTCCGCATATCGGACGGCAGTTTCATATTCCTTCAGCTGATTGCCCACCTCGTTGGCTGTTTCAAATGGAATGTTTGCAGCGCGGCAGTACATTTTCCATGCGGACAAGCGTTTCAATGTACCGAATGCGACCATTGGGGCTGCGTGCCACTCGCCAAGAACTTCGGTCTGCGCCTGCTCAAAGGCTTCACGGTTGGCAACGTTCATGTCAATGTCCGGCAGCGAACCGGAAAGGATGCGGTCAGCGGAAATGAAGCGATCCGGAAACATTTCAACCGGAATGGAGAAACGGTCAATGGAAGACAAGCCCAAAAGAGAGTTGGTGTAATAGCTGGGGGCGCTTCCTCTGCCGGTTTTGGTGATGACGCCGCCGTTTTCTACAGCACGACGTACAATTTCATGATCCAGAAGGAAATAGTCGCTCATACCGGTGGAGGTGACAGTGTTGGCTTCGTACCTCAATCCTTCCATACGAACAGCCTTTTCTGCTTCGCACATTTCTGCGGTCTTCCGTTCAAACTCGCCCAGAATCAGTTCCATATACTTCTGATTGCGCTGTTCCTGTGTCAGATGCGGATGGATCGTCGGCAGCTTCTTGCTTTTGTCAAACATGACATCTTCAAAGGTCAGGAATATGTTGGTATTTTCAATGGCCTCATGAATCTGTGCATCAGACAGAACGCCCTGCTCCTGAAAGCGTCGGAAGGCCTCGGCGCCGGATGGATAGTCCATATACCAGCCTCCTTCATCCTCGTAGCGGATATGATTCGCTTCCAGACGGTGTTCGCGAAGGGCGGCGTCCTCCGGATAGATGAAATGACTGTCTGTTCCCATAATCAGAGGGATGCCATGTGCCCGATAAAGCCTCAGGAGGAAACGGTTGAGCTCCTTCTGCCTATCGGTGTTGTGATACTGTACTTCCAGCATGAAGCTATCGCGGAAGTGCGCTGCCATGCGCAAAATCAGACGTTCAGCCGCTTCTTCACCATACTTGAACACGCCGGCGATACAGGCGGTAGTGACAAACACATCCTTAGGATCCAGAGAAAGCAAAAGCTCCAGATCGATGCGCGGACGATAGTAGTAGCCGGAGATATTGGACTCGGACAGAATGAAGTTCAGGTCACCAACGCCCTTGCGGGTCTTTGCCGCCAGAATGAGGTGGCAGTTGGTGTTGTCCTTCTCGTGCCGATCCTTTACGAAGTATGCTTCGGTCACATAGCGCCAGCGAAGCGCATATTGTTCAGCCAGAGACGCGCACTGATGGTACATACCCTGGTTTCCGTGTTCGCAGGAGGACAGAACCGTGTGCCCCAGCGCGACAGCGCGGCGGGCATAGTCCTCATTGGTTGCCACGCTGTCGGTGAGCAGGATATTGCTGACACAGGAGTGCCGGTGATAGCAGACATAGGATATATCCGGCAGTGTCTCGTTTGTCAGCGCCGCGCGTGGTACTTCCTATACGGGAGCTGTGGTCATGTGGGTAAACTCCTTTCATGGG
>JAGBAU010000320.1 GCA_017938785.1 Clostridia bacterium | reverse complement strand
GCTCAAAGATGGGCGTACGGATTTCGCGATAGCCCGCCTCGGCGCAGATGCGGCGCATATTTTCGTTGATGGTTTGCCAGCGGTGCGCGTCCTGGGGCAGCATGTCCAGCGTGCCCTTCGGTGCCTGAGTCAGCATGTTTGTTTCCTCCTGAAAATAATAAAATCCCCGTCCCGTATCGTAGGGGCGAAGATTCGCGGTGCCACCCTGCTTTGGATAGTAATATCCATCTCAGTTGCCCAGTATCGCGGGCAAAACGCCGTTTCCGGCTGCTCATGGATGTCCTTCGGCGGGGCATTGCGCGGGTGCTTTCAGCCTGTGACACCCTCTCTTTGGCGCTTTGCCTGCGCTTACTCTTCCAATCAACGCAGAGTGCAACTATGCTAATGAAGAAATTATATATTTTGCAGAAGTGAAAGTCAATAGAGTTTCCTAAACTTAATCCGCCAAAAGGGTTTGCAAATATGTGCGGGATTGTGTAAGATATATCCATGGAGAGTGATATACAATGACTGAACGTCTTTATTACGATAACGCATACCTGACTGAATTCGACGCGGTGGTGGAAAAGGTGGAAATGAAGGGCGAAAAACAGATCGTCGCCCTGAACCGTTCCGCTTTTTATCCCACCTCCGGCGGTCAGCCCTTTGACACCGGCACGCTGAATGATGTCCGTGTGACGGATGTTTTCGTGGACAAGGCGGGCGAGGTCTGGCATGAGATCGACGGCAGCCTGGCTGTGGGTGATCTGGTTTGCGGAAAGATCGACTGGGAGCGCCGCTTCGATCACATGCAGCAGCACGGCGGCGAGCACATGATCGCTGGAGCAATCTACAACCTGACCGGCGGCATGACCATCGGCCTGCACCTCGGTGCCGAGGTCAGCAGCATCGATGTGGAATTCGCCGACGGTTCTACCCACATGAGCGATGAAATGATCGCTAGGGTGGAGGACTATGTAAACGAGCGCATCCAGCAGGATCATCCCGTGAAGTGCTGGTTCCCGGAAAGCTGGGAGCTGGAAGCGCTGCCCCTGCGCAAGAAGCCCACGGTGACAGAACATGTGCGCATTGTGGCCATGGGTGATTTCGAGATGGTGGCCTGCGGCGGCACCCATCCCAGCTCCACCGGTCAGATTGGCCTGATCAAGATCGTATCCGTTGCGCCCGCCCGTGGTAAGGCACGCGTGAACTTCGTTTGCGGCAAGCGCGCCTATGAGGATTATCGCAAGACCTACAACAGCGCCTGGGCGGCGGCGAACCTGATGTCCACCCGACCGGAAAACCTGCCGGATTTCGTGGCGAACATGCAGCAGCGGCTGAAGGACGCGGAGCATGAACTGAGCAAGCTTCGCCGCGAGCAGCTGTTCGCAGCCATCCCAGAGATGATCGCCAATGCGGAAGTCCTTCCCGACGGAGCAAAGCTGGTCTGCGCAGAGGTTGCTGCTGATGCAGCGCTCCTTAAGGACGTGGCTTCCAAGCTGATCGAAACCGACGGCATCGTTGCGCTTCTGGCTGCGAAGGCAGGGGAAAAATGGAACTACATCTTTGCCCGCAGCGCGGATTTGAATTACGTCATGGGCGCGGTGCTTTCTACGGCAGCCAAGCCGCTGGGCGGCAAGGGCGGTGGTCGCCCTGACTTTGCCCAGGGCGGCGGCCCGCTGGAGGTATTGTGGGCGGCGAAGGAGAGCATGCTGAAAGGAAACTGATATGATACCGAAATTCAAAGCCGCGATGTTCGACATGGACGGTACCATCCTGCGCACCATGCGCTACTGGCGGCTGACCACCATAGAACTGCTGATCGGCCGGAACATTATTCCCACGCCGGAGCAGATGGCGAGGGTGTTTTCCTCATCTAGCCGTGCACTTTGCGCGGAGATCCTTTCTGAACATGGCATCCATATGGACGAACGTGAAATCCTGCGGGAATTGGAATACTATATGCACCCCCATTACCTGCGGGACGCCACCGCCAAGCCCCGGGTGAGGGAATACCTGGAACAGCTCAGGCGTGCGGGTGTACGCATGTGCGTGGGTACCGCCGCGCCGAGGGAATCTGCCAAGGCAGCGCTGACCCGGCTGGGGCTGATTGATTATTTCGATTTCATCCTTGACCAGTATGAGCTCGATATGCGGAAAAGCAATCCTGAATTTTTCCGGATTGTAGCGAAGCGTATGGATGTGGATGTACAGGATATGTGCGTGTTTGAGGATGCGCTCTATTCCATCCGCACCGCCAAGGCGCTGGGCTGCCCGGTGATCGCCATCGAGGACAGAACCCAGGCTCACGATAAGGCAGAAATCATGCGTTTGGCAGATCATTATATTTGTGAATACGAAGAACTGCTGTAAGATTAAAGAGGAACCATCATGGTTCCTCTTTTTGCATATCAGGGCAGGCAGATTACCCGTCCCGGCAGGAAATCGCCGGGCGCGAGGGAAGGATTGGCCTGCAAAAGCCGTCCGGGAGAAATGCCAAGGGTGCGCACCAAAGTATAGATGGTTTCGCCCTGGCTCATCACATAGCTGCGGCTGCCATAGGTGCATACACGGCGGCTGCCGGAGGGTGGCGCACAGTATACGGTGCCCGGCGCAAGGCGCGTAGTGGGCAGGTTGGGATTGGCTGCACGCATGGCGTTGTAGGATACGTTGTTTTCCAGCAGCAGGTCGGTGAAGCTCTGGTTGTTTTGCACCGTGCCCCTGCGGTAGCCGATGGGACAGCGCCGTGAAACGGGGGCCGGGCGGACGGGAGCCGGGCGAACTGGAACCGATGGCGTGGGCAAACCCGCAGGACCTTCGCCGGGACGTGCAGGCGTATCCACCTCAGGTGTGGGCAGTCCGGCCGGGCCCTCACCGGGCTGGGCGGGGGTGGTTTCGGTTATATCGGGCGTGGGGAAACCCACAGGCCCTTCGTTCGGGGATGCAGGCTGGTTGAATTCAGACATATGTTTTCCTCCTTTTCTGAACTGAGGACATGAATCCATACCAGCATATGCTTTGCGCTTGCAGGCGGTTAAAAAGAAAAAGGAACGGAGAATTCCGTTCCCTTGAATTATCTGTCCTTTTCGGAACCGATGTAGATGGTTTCGCCGTAGCCGGTCAGGCTGCGCAGGTTGTCGCGTATGGCGCGGGGAAAGAGGTTGCGGTTTGCAATCTCCTTCAGGGGCATCCATTCCGAGCCGATCTGGAAGCGGTCGGTTTCGGTGGGGATTTCACGCTCACCGCTGTTCAGGCGGCAGAGGAAAATGAAATAGATCTTGTGGAACTGGCCGTCGTCCCGCCCGCTGGATACGCGTTCATAGATACCGGAAAGGCGCAGCGGAGTGACGGAATAACCGGTTTCCTCAAGAAGCTCGCGTCGTACGGTTTCGGTGAGCATCTCCCCTGTGCGCTGGCCGCCGCCCGGCAGGGTGAAGTACTCTCCAAAACGGGAATGGCAGCGGTTGACGAGCAGTTTTCCGTTGTTGATGACGATGGCTTTTGCCGAGTTGCGTGCAGACAAAGGAGATCATCCCTTCGGCTTGAAAATATAAAAATATTATAACCTGATTTAACCAAAAACGCAAGGCGAAGAGCGGGGGAGAATAGTTTTTTTGTGAAGAAAAACAAATGTATCGCTTTTATGTAAAATCTGCAGATGAACTCAAGATTTGTTTATCATGGCGCGTCTAATGAGTGTTATAACAAGCTTGTGAATAACCATGGGTGCGAGGAAACTTATGAACGATCAGGAATACATGTATCGCGTGCGCAGCATGGAGGCCCGGCTCTACAGAATTGCCCAGGCAATCCTGTGGCGGCATTCCGATTGCAGCGACGCCGTACAGGAGGCTGTTTTTCGCGGATGGCTGAAGAAGAACAGCCTGCGCGAAATGGATTTTTTTGAAACCTGGCTGATTCGCATTCTGATCAACGAATGCAAGGATCAGCTGAAGCGGCGGGGAAGGGAAGGGCAGCCATTCTTACTGGAAATTGCCGCAGAGGACCACATGTGTGATGATTTGCATCTGCGCATGGCGCTCAAGCGGTTGCCCGAAAAATACCGCCTGCCCCTGGTGTTGCATTACCTGGAGGGATTTAGCGTGAAGGAAGTCGCAGGCATGCTGGGGCTTACACCGACGCGAGTCAATACACGGCTGAGCCAGGGAAGAAAGAATCTGCGCATCCTGCTGGATGGAGGTGCAAAGGAATGAAGCAGCATGAATTCGAAATTCGGTTGGAAGATGCTTTCGTACCCATGCCGCCCGAAATACCTGATGAAATCGAACAAGCATTTGAACGAGGTGAAAAAGCAATGAAAAAGAGATATAAGATCATGAGCGCGCTGAGCGTTGCGGCGGTTATTTCCCTGTTTTTTGCGGTGGCAGCGTTGGCGGTGAATGGAATCAATGCGCCGAAGCCGGATAAGGTGGCGCTTTCGGCGGGAACGGATAAACAACAGTTGGAACCTGAGCTCACACCTGCGCTGCATCCGGAACCAGGAACGACCGGCAAAGAAGAACAGGAGATGAAGGATTACAGCGGTGCAAGCTTCTATGATGGAGAATTCAGCGATCCTGAGGCATTGTATGTGCTGCTGTCCAATGCTTACTGGACCTACGCCCATGAGAACAACCTGGAAATGGACAGCCGCGCAGTTTTTGCAGCCGCCAGAGAATTAAAAAACATCATCGTTGCGAACAATGATGGGGAGAAATCCCAGATGAGTACGCCCATCCGCGAATGCCTGCAAAGCGTACTGGGATTGGATGCGGATTTCATTGCGCGTCACTATCTGGTCAACGATGTGCTCAACTGCTTGTATGGATCGGTGGGGAGTCTTCAGGAGGAAGCTGTCGAGCTGGGGCCGGAAGATGCTGAGGTAACAATTCTTGAACAAAGAGAGGAAATCAATTCTTCTGCGAATTAAGAAAAGTGAAGGAGGGCAGAAAACAGCCCTCCTTCACTTTTCTTGTAGTATTTTGTACAAAAACTAAATGTTAAGCAATGTTAAGGATTGATGAATAACAGGTTGATTGGTTGATTCTTCTTTGGTATCCTGTTACAATAAATGTATGCAGGTAATAGGCCTGAATCCATGTAAATTTTAAAAACGGGAGGATGCATCGCACATGGCAGTTCCAGTCATTATGCCGAGACAGGGCAACACTGTCGAAAGCTGTATCATCAACGAATTCAAGAAGCACCCCGGCGACGCCGTTGCAGTAGGCGACGTGCTGTTCACCTATGAAACCGATAAGGCCGCTTTCGAAGAGGAAGCCAAGGTTGCAGGTACCCTGCTGGCCAACTTCTTCGAGGAAGGCGACGATGTACCCTGCCTTCTGAACGTTTGCGTTATCGGTAATCCCGGCGAGGATTTCGAGCAGTTCCGTCCCAATGAGAACGGCAATCCCGAACCCGCCGCAGCAGCCGCACCCGCAGCTGCACCCGCCGCCGCAGCTCCCG
>JAGBAU010000319.1 GCA_017938785.1 Clostridia bacterium | reverse complement strand
CCGGGAGGGGTCGGACGGACGCTCACGGTGCACTTGGGGCCATAGCACTTTTCGCCCTTCAGAAAGAGCTTGCAACCTTCACGACGGCAGAGGCGGCAAACGGAACCGGTATATCTTGCCATTTGTTTGTACCTCCAATTACACTCTTCTACGCTTGGGCGGACGGCATCCGTTGTGGGGGATGGGCGTCACGTCCTTGATCATGGTCACTTCGAGGCCAGCTGCCTGCAGGGAACGGATGGCAGCCTCACGACCGGAACCGGGGCCCTTTACGAAGACTTCAACAGTCTTCAGACCATATTCCAGAGCGGCCTTAGCGGCGGTCTCAGCAGCAGACTGAGCTGCGAAAGGAGTGGACTTCTTGCTGCCGCGGAAACCCAGTCCGCCAGCGGATGCCCAGCTCAGAGCATTGCCTGCAGTGTCAGTGATCGTAACGATCGTATTGTTGAAAGAAGAGCGGATATGGGCTGCGCCACGCTCGACGAGCTTCTTCTCGCGACGCTTGCGGGTAACCCTTTTCAGCTTCGGCTTTGCCATAGCAGATATTCCTCCCTAATGATTACTTCTTTTTCTTACCTGCAGCCTGCTTCTTCGGGCCCTTGCGGGTACGGGCGTTCTGCTTGGTATTCTGGCCACGCACGGGGAGACCACGACGGTGGCGCAGGCCACGGTAGCAACCGATCTCCATCAGGCGCTTGATGTTCATGGAAACCTCACGGCGAAGGTCACCTTCTACCTTGAGATTGTGGTCGATGTAGTCACGCAGCTTACCGATATCTTCTTCGGTCAGATCCTTAACGCGAACATCAGGATTGATGCCGGTGGCGTTGATGATCTCGTCTGCGGTGGTACGGCCGATGCCGTAGATATACGTCAGGGCGATTTCAATGCGTTTTTCCTTGGGAAGGTCGACACCCGAAATTCGTGCCATGGACGAATGCACCTCCAACTTAATAACGGTTTAGTGTTTGACGATTGGCGTCATCAAACTGGGTATGTGAAAAGTTCCGGAGAACATGCTTAAGCCCTGAGCATCATCAGCATTGATGCACAGGTCCGCTGCATGCCAGCCGCTCCGAAATCATTTCAGACTTATGAATTATACCACACTCAATATGGATTTTGCAATGGAAATCTCCAAATTTGCGTTAAAACTAACTGCAATCCAGTGTTATTTTTTGGATTTTGGCGTTTTTACATAAAAATTCCGAGTGATTCTCCGCCAGATTCGTTGCATTTCTGCAAGTTATCCTGCAAATCATCACTCGGATTCATGCTATATGCCCTTCAGCCATTCGGCTGAAGCATGGGGTAATTTTCTTAAATTAGCCCTGCTTCTGCTTGTGCTTGGGATTCTCGCAAATGACCATGACGCGGCCCTTACGCTTGATAATCTTGCACTTTTCGCAGATGGGTTTTACGGAAGGTCTTACTTTCATTGTACTGCCTCCTTACTTCATCCAATCGATCAGTTCTTGCTGCGCCAGGTGATCCGGCCACGGGTCAGATCATAGGGCGAAAGCTCGATCGTTACCTTGTCACCGGGATAGATACGGATGTAGTTCATACGCATCTTACCGGAAACGTGCGCCAATATCTTGTGCCCGTTGGGCAGTTCTACCTCGAACATGGCGTTGGGATAAGATTCTGTGACAACGCCTTCAACTTCAATAACATCGGACTTGGACACGCTTACTTTTCCTCCCTCTTCAGCCATGAGCGAACTTCATGATTTTCTACGGCTTCGCCATTGCTCAGCCGGGTTCGCAGCTCATCAACCACGATGCCCGTGGTCTTCAAATGCTTGCGCCGTTTCTTCTTCAGATGATCCATCGTTCTCAGCTTGCCGTCGGCGAGCATTACGAAATCCGAATCAACTTCCTGAATCACAACAAAGCTTCTTCCCTCGTCACGACCCATCTTGGATACGACGATTGCGCCAACCTCTATCGGGTATTTGTTCATCGACGTACTTCCTCCGAAACTTTCTTTCCGGGATAGGAGAGAACTTCCGGCTCACCATCGGTGATAAGCACCGTGTGCTCGTAGTGGGAGCACAGGCTGCCATCCTGCGTGTACACTGCCCAGTTGTCGTCGCCGACATAAACTCGCCAGGTACCCATCGAGATCATAGGCTCGATGGCGATGGTCATGCCCGCCTGGAGCTTGACGCCCCTGCCGGGTCTGCCGAAATTCGGAACATTGGGATCCTCATGCATTTCCTGGCCGATGCCGTGGCCGCACAGATCGCGGATAACTCCGTAGCCGTGCTTTTCGGCATGGACCTGAATTGCATGGGAGAGATCGCCCAGTCGGTTGCCTTCCCGGGCCATGTTTGCGCCGATCCAGAAGCATTCTTCCGTCACGTCCACCAGTTTCTGTGCTTCGGGGCTTCCGCCGCCTACCAGCACGGAAAAGGCGCTGTCGGACTGCCAGCCATCCAGGATGACGCCGCAGTCCACGCTGAGAAGCTGCCCCTTGCGGAGCTTCTTTTTGTCAGCGAAACCATGTACCACCTGATCGTCCACGGAAGCACAGATGGAAAACGGGAATCCTTCGAAACCCTTGAAGGACGGAATGGCACCGGCCTGGCGGATGAGCTTTTCAGCCATCTGGTCCAGGTGCATGGTGGTTACGCCCGGTTCAATCTCTCTGCGCAGTTCTTCCAGTACGCTGTGAAGCAGCGCGCCGGCCTTGCGCATCTTTTCAATCTGTGAATCGTTTTTGATCGTGATCATGAGTTACTCCAGAGAAGCGAGGATCTTCTGGAAAACGTCCTCAGGACGGGCGTTGCCATCGATTCGCTTCAGCCTGCCAAGACCTGCGTAGTATCCGATCAGCGGCGCCGTCTGCTCATGGTAGACATTGAGCCGATTGGAAATGGTAGCGGGCTTGTCATCGTCTCTCTGATAGAGTTCATCGCCGCAAACGGGACAAACCTTTTCATCAGCGAGCTTGCTGATATGAAAAGTACCATTGCACTTGGGGCATACGCGGCGGCCGGTGAGGCGCTCGAGCAGCATCTCGTCAGGTACTTCAATATCGATTACGGCGTCGGGCGCTGCAATTTCTTCCAGTGCCTCTGCCTGATCCACCGTGCGCGGGAAACCGTCCAGCAGGTAGCCGTTTGCGCAGTCATCCATGGCAAGGCGTTCCTTCACCATTGCGACAACAACGCTGTCGGGAACCAGCTGACCAGCATCCATGTAGCGCTTTGCTTCCATTCCCGTGGGGGTCTGGTTCTTGATGGCATTGCGGAACATATCGCCAGTGGAGATGTGGGGAACACGCAGGTTCGAGCTTACGCCCGTAGCCTGCGTACCCTTACCTGCACCGGGAGGGCCAAGAAAAATCAGTTTCATAGTCCTACCTCCGGTAGCTTAGAGGAATCCCTTGTAATGGCGCATCATCATTTCGCTCTCAAGCTGACGCATGGATTCCATTGCAACGGAAACAGCGATCATCAGAGAGGAAGCAGCAAAGCTCAGGCTTACGCCGAAGATTGCATACACCACGGTGGGGATAACAGCCAGGATTGCAAGATAGATTGCACCGAACGCAGTGATGCGGGTGGAGATCTTCTTGATGAAATCGCTGGTGGGCTTGCCCTGACGGATGCCAGGGATCATACCGCCGTTGTTCTGGATATTCTTCGCAATTTCAACGGGGTTGAAGCTGATGGAAGAATAGAAGAACGTGAAGCCGAAGATCATCAGTGCGAAGATGATCTGATAGGTCCAGGACATCATCTGAACGTTTGCAGTCCACCAACGATTGGCTGCGGAGTTCGGGAAGAATGCCAGGATGGTAGCCGGGAACTGCATAATCGCGTTGGCGAAGATCAGGGGCAGAACGCCGGAGGAGTTCAGCTTCAGCGGGATGTGCGTGGACTGACCGCCGTACATCTTGCGGCCAACCATGCGCTTTGCATACTGGATCGGGATGCGGCGCTCGCTGCAGTCAACGAGTACGATACCAACGATCAGGATGACAAATACGAGGACGGAAGCGATCATGCTGCCTACGCCGCCCACCTGAGCAGTCTGGCCGGCAAATACGGCGTAGATGCTGGTGGAAACAGCGTGGGAGATATTGGAAATGATGCCTGCGAAGATCAGCAGGGAGATACCATTGCCAATGCCCTTTTCAGTGACGCGCTCGCCCAGCCACATTGCGATCGCAGTACCTGCGGACAGGCACAGAGCGATGGTGATGAGGCCGAGGAAGGAGTTGGTGGCGTTTGCCTTCAGACCAACGGTCAGGGCAATCGCCTGCAGGAAACCAAGGCCAACCGTTACGTAACGGGTGATCTGAGCGATCTTTTTGCGGCCTTCTTCACCCTGCTTCTGCAGCTCTTCCAGCTTCGGAATGGCTACGCACAGCAGCTGCATGATAATGCTAGCGTTGATGTACGGGGTGATACCCATTGCCATTACGGTGTACTGGGAGAGGTTGGAGCCGGTCATCGAGTTGATGAAGCCGAGCAGGGAATAGTTTTCCAGTGCCTGGGAGATGAGAGAAGTATCAACGCCCGGAACCGGTACGAAGCAAAGCAGACGATAGATAAGGAGCATGCCTACAGTGTAGAGAATCTTCTTACGGACGTCTACGATCTTCCATGCGTTCTTCAAAGTTTCGCGCATCTCAGATCACCTCTGCTTTTCCGCCTGCTGCCTCGATCTTTTCTTTGGCGGTTGCGGTGAACTTGTTCGCCTTAACCGTCAGCTTCTTGGTGAGTTCGCCGTTGCCCATGATCTTGATGCCATCAAGAATGTTCTTGGTGATACCCATTTCGATGAGCTCAACGGGGGTAACAACCTGGCCGTCCTCAAAGATGTTCAGACGGTCAACGTTGATAGCGCAGTACTCAGTGCGGAACTTGTTGGTGAAGCCGCGCTTAGGAATACGACGCATGAGCGGGATCTGGCCGCCTTCGAAGCCGGGGCCCTTGCCGCCGCCGGAGCGTGCCTTTGCACCCTTGTGACCCTTACCAGAGGTCTTGCCCAGGCCGGAACCGATACCGCGGCCCAGACGCTTTGCAGCGGTGGTTGCGCCCACAGCGGGCTTCAAATCATGCAGTTTCATGTGTCGGCCTCCTTATTCCTGAATTTCTTCGACCTTAACCATGTGCTTGACCTTGAAGATCATGCCGCGAACTGCTGCGTTGTCTTCCTTCACAACAGTGTGGCCAATCTTGTGCAGGCCCAGAGCTTCGATGGTAGCGATCTGGTCCTTCAGGCAGGCGATGGTGGACTTGGTCTGAGTAATCTTAAGCTTCATGTGCGTTTCCTCCATTAACCGAGAATCTCTTCGACGGTCTTGCCGCGCAGCTTTGCAACCTGTTCGGCGGAACGCAGCTGGGCGAGTCCATCCAGGGTGGCGCGCACAACATTGATCTTGTTGTTGGAGCCGATGGACTTGGTTACGATGTTCTTGATGCCGCAAGCATCCAGTACGTCACGCACCGGGCCGCCGGCGATAACGCCGGTACCTTCGGGAGCGGGGAGCATCTTGACGCGGGCGGTG
>JAGBAU010000318.1 GCA_017938785.1 Clostridia bacterium | reverse complement strand
CGGTCTTTTCATGCACCAGCTCGGCGATCTTTTCGATCAGGCGGGCCTTGTTGACCATGTAAGGGATTTCGGTGACGACGATGCGCTGGCGGTTGGCGCTCATCTCCTCGATTTCGCTCTTGGCGCGCACGATGATGCGGCCACGGCCCTCGTGGTAGGCATCATAGATGCCGCGACGGCCCAGGATCACGCCGCCGGTGGGGAAATCGGGCCCCTTGACGAACTGCATCAGATCATCGACCGTGCAGTCGGGATTATCGATCATATGAACGACAGCATCCACAACCTCGCCCATGTTGTGGGGCGGGATATTGGTGGCCATACCGACGGCGATACCGCTGGATCCGTTCACCAGCAGGTTCGGGAAGCGGCTGGGCATGACGGCGGGCTGCATCAGGGTTTCGTCGAAGTTCGGGTAGAAATCGACGGTTTCCTTCTCGATGTCGCGCACCATCTCCAGGGATATCTTGGACAGGCGGGCTTCGGTGTAACGCATTGCTGCGGCGCCGTCGCCGTCCACAGAGCCGAAGTTGCCCTGGCCGTCCACCAGCATGTAGCGGATGGAGAAATCCTGTGCCAGGCGCACCATGGCGTCGTAAACGGAGCTGTCGCCGTGGGGATGGTATTTACCGAGTACATCACCGACGATACGGGCGGACTTTCTGTGGGGCTTGTCCGGGGTCACGCCCAGTTCGGTCATGGAGTACAGGATGCGGCGGTGAACCGGCTTCAGACCGTCGCGCACATCGGGCAGCGCGCGGGTCACGATAACGGCCATCGCGTAGGAAATAAACGATTTTTTCAGTTCCTCCTCGACATCAAGAGGAAGAAGCGTGCCAATATTCTTTTCATCAGCCATGGATCAATTCCTCCTGTTCATCAAATGTCGAGATCGGCTACGAGCTTGGCGTTCTGCTCGATAAATTCGCGGCGGGGTTCCACCTGGTCGCCCATGAGCAGGGTGAACAGTTCGTCGGCTGCGATGGCGTCCTTCAGTTCAACCTTGTACATGATGCGGGTTTCGGGGTTCATGGTGGTTTCCCACAGCTGCTCGGCGCTCATTTCGCCAAGACCTTTATAGCGCTGGATATCCGGCTTGGAATCGCGCCCCAGCTCATCGAGGATCTTCTGCAGCTCCTCATCGGAGTAGACGTACTTCATGAACTTACCCTTGCTCACTTTATAGAGCGGGGGCTGTGCGATGTACACATAGCCGTTCTCAATGAGCTTGGGCATGAAGCGGTAGAAGAAGGTGAGCATCAGGATGCGGATGTGGCTGCCGTCCACGTCAGCATCGGTCATGCACACGATGCGGTGGTAGCGCAGCTTGCTCTCGTCGAAGTTCTCACCGAAGCCGCCGCCGAAGGCGGTGATCATGGCCTTGATTTCCTGATTGCTCAGGGCCTTGTCCATGCGGGTCTTTTCAACGTTCAGGATCTTGCCGCGCAGGGGCAGGATGGCCTGGAAGTGGCGGTCGCGGCCGGACTTGGCGCTGCCGCCTGCGGAGTCACCCTCGACCAGGAAGATTTCGCACTTGCTGGGATCGCGTTCGGAGCAGTCCGCCAGTTTTCCGGGCAAAGCAGCGGATTCCAGGGCGGTCTTTCTGCGGGTAAGGTCACGGGCCTTGCGGGCCGCTTCGCGGGCTCTGGAGGCCGCCAGGCACTTCTCAAGCACGGCGCGGGCAGAGCCGGGGTTCTCCTCGAAGTAAGTGGACAACTTTTCGGTCACCAGGCTGTCCACCAGCGGGCGAACCTCGCTGTTGCCCAGCTTGGTCTTGGTCTGGCCCTCGAACTGGGGCTCCACCAGCTTGACGCTCACGATGGCAGCCAAGCCTTCGCGCACGTCCTCACCGGTCAGGTTGGCGTCATTGGCCTTGAGCATGCCGGACTTGCGGCCGTACTCGTTGATGACCTTGGTGATGGCGTTGCGGAAGCCGGCCAGGTGGGTGCCGCCTTCGGGGGTATGGATGTTGTTAGCGAAGGTGAACACGTTCTCGTTGTAGCTGTCGTTCCACTGGATGGCAACTTCAACGGTGGTACCGTTCTTCACGCCCTCGATGTATACCGGGGGCTTGAACAGGGGTTCCTTGTGCTTATTGAGATATTCCACGAAGGACACGATGCCGCCCTCATAATGCCAGGACTGGCTCATCACGGGCTCCACGCGCTCATCGGTCAGGGTGATGCGCACGCCCTTGTTGAGGAAGGCCATCTCGCGGAAGCGGGTTTTGAGGGTGCCGAAATCGAACTTGCCGGTTTCAAACACGCCGGGTTCGGGCGTTTCGCCGGTCTTCACATCGGGAATAAAGGTGATGGTGGTGCCGGTGCGCTCGGTTTCGCCGATGACCTTCAGGTCGTACAGGATCTTACCGCGCTCGTATTCCTGCTGGTAGATCTTGCCGTCCTGATAGACATTGACCTTCAGGTAACTGGACAGGGCGTTTACAACGGATGCGCCTACGCCGTGCAGGCCGCCGGATACCTTGTATCCCCCGCCGCCGAACTTACCGCCGGCATGCAGGACGGTCAGGCAGACTTCAACCGCCGGACGGCCCATCTTGGGATGGATGCCCACCGGGAAGCCGCGGCCGTTATCCTGAACGGTTACGGAGCCGTCCTTGGCCAGGGTGACTTCGATATGGTCGCAAAAACCAGCCAGCGCCTCGTCAATGGCGTTGTCCACAATTTCATATACGAGGTGATGCAGGCCACGCTCATCCGTGGAACCGATATACATACCGGGACGGCGGCGAACCGCTTCAAGACCTTCCAGAACCTGGATTTGACTCTCGTCGTAATGATTCTCGTTATGCATGAATACAACCTCATCAAAGCGCAAAATAGCGCATAAAAATATTTTTCCTACTATATAATTATACCACTATTTTGCACCCATATCCAGTTAAGTTCCTGTGCACCCCAAAGTTTAACGAAACAAGCCCTCTTCCCTGCCCTCCGAAAGCCCCTTCCCCGCCTTGACAAGCCCGCTTCTTCGTGGCATAATATTCGGGTAAGCTCACTTATACATGCTTCCTTAGCTCAGCTGGATAGAGCGTCCGCCTCCTAAGCGGAAGGCCGTGGGTTCGAATCCCGCAGGGAGCGCCAAAGCAAAACGGGGTGCCCTTGAAAGAGGGTATCCCGTTTTGTTTTGGTGTTTGTTGGGGGATGATCGAACCCACATCATGAGCCTGCGAATGATCCCTCAGGCACATCTAAGATTTGAAACTCCGGCCAATGTGTGTTATAATTATTATAGATTCATTCCAGGTAATGGTATATTGCGTAAACAGCAGGCCATCCAGACAATATACCGTTCGAACAGAAAGAGGGGGAAGTCCATGAAAAAGATTCTTTGCATTCTGGCCGTACTGCTTATTCTGACGGTATGCCTTCCCGCACTGGCTGAAGAGAGCGTCTGGGCTTTTGATTATAACGATTATAAACTGACGGAATACATGGGCGGCGAAGGTGAAGTTGTCATACCCGGTTCCATCGACTCCTGTTCGGTGGATATTCTGGGTGGTTACCTGTTTAACGGGAATGAAACCATCACTTCTCTAACGCTGCCTTCCTCTCTCAAGCAAGTTGAGGACAGCGCTATCGCCTTCTGCGGCAATCTGACGGAGCTCATCATTCCTGAGGGTGTGCAGATCATCGGAGATAATTGTTTCATCAGCAACCCCGGTTTAACGGAAATCACCATTCCTGCTTCCGTCCGCTACATTG
>JAGBAU010000317.1 GCA_017938785.1 Clostridia bacterium | reverse complement strand
GGGTGATGGAGCAGCCCAGGAAGATGGCGATCATGCGCGGGCCCAGCTTGCTCAGCTTGCGGAAGTCGCAGCGCAGCAGCATGACGACGATCATGGCGTACAGCAGGTTGTTTTTGAATCCGGAATAGGTTGCCTTGACGGCGTCAGATTCGAAGATGCCCAGGGTGCACAGGATCATGTTCAGAACATAGATCCATACCAGCGGCGGGACAATATCAAACAGCTTCCATTTGGTGGTTCTCTGTAGAACCAGCAGGCCGCCTGCGATGACCAGCAGCACGGCAATGTAAGTCAAACCACTTGTAATGACCATAGTAAAACCCCTTCTCTTTCTTTCGTATCGTGTTAATCCAGTCGAGATACACGAAACCATTCTAAGCCATTATAACAGGGATAAATTCCCTGTCAAGATTTCGCTAATTTCTCAACAATTTGGATAAATCGTTAATATTTAGTTCTCCAGTTGGCGCAGGATGTAACGCTTCACCTTTTCCAGCTTGCTCTGCTTCCAGGCGCCCTCTTCCGCCTTCCTGGAGAAAGGAACAATGACACCGAAGTCCATATGGGCATCCTTGAAGTAGCCGTCGGGCTCCTCGCTGAAGAAGTAGCCATCCCAGACGTCCTGGGAGCAATTCGTGAAGCGCTCAGGCTCCAGGTAGACCATCTTGCGCATGTCTTCCACCACGAAGGCCTTTGCGGAAAGCGGAGCAAGGAGCTCATACTCCTCCGCCGGAACATTGGTGAACACATCGGGCAGCGGTGCAATATCGATGCGCTCTTCGCCGCGGACAATCTGGATGCCGATGGCTTCAAAGTCCATCTTCTCCTCGGTAAAGATGAGTTTGAGCAGCACGCCCACATCCGTGTAGAGGTGCACGCGCTGGTAATTGGTATCGAAGATGAAGTTGCCCAGGGAATAGAAAATCGCCTTGCCGTCATCAAAGAGCTCGTAGTTCTCCGGCACATGGGGATGATGAGCCACAACCACATCTGCGCCCATCTCCAGATACTTCAAATAGCGGTCGCGGGTATAAGGGCTGGGCAGGCTGGTGAATTCCTCGCCGCCGTGGGCAACCACCACGCACCAGCGGCACTTTGCCTTGATCTCAGCGATGCGCTTGGCGATATAGTCCATATCATCCCAACGGAAGATACCGGGCTCGGTGGCCGTTGCAGGAATACATTCCGCCATATAGGAAACACCGAACATGCCGATACCACCTGCTTCGTCCAGATAGACAGGTTCGGAAGCCTCCACTTCATTGAGGCCTGCGCCGAAGGTACGGCAGCCCATGTCCGCAGCAATCTTTCGAGTACTGATCACGCCCTCTCGCCCGGCGTCCATAGTATGGTTGTTGCCGATGCTCCAGATATCTGCGCCCATCCGCTTGAGCACACAGGTTGCAGCGGGATTCATGCTGTGGAAGAACACCCCGCGGGAACCATCATCCTCCGCGTCAATCAATGCACCCTCCACATTCGCCACGGTATGATCTGCGCTGTGAAAGAAGTCCAGCACAGATTTGGACAGCAAGTTTTCATCCTCCCAGCGCTTATCCATGTAGCGGTCAAAGCCAATATCCCCCGTAAAGATGATCGAAGTCTTGTCCTTGGCCATTCTCGTTTCCCCTTTCTCTGCATACCTATTTTTATAATTATAACACTTTTTCTTTGAGTTCACAATCAGGAGAATGAACTAAAATACCCGGCATCTTACACTCGCCGTCCATCCTTAGTGACCCTCTTTTCGATGTTTGCTATTCCTTGAAAAACCGCCTTTTTCTTTTCCAAAATGTCAGCCATCAAGACACCTCGATTTTCCCGGCAAATCAAGGCTTGTCAACCACGTTTTTGAAATTTGTCAACCTAGAAGTATAGTATTTCTAAACTCCAAGTTTAGTTCAAAACAAAGAAAAAGCCTGAAACCATTGTAGTTTCAGGCTTTTTCAGGTGGTCTGGGTGAGAGGATTCGAACCTCCGGCCTCTTGAACCCCATTCAAGCACGCTACCAAACTGCGCCACACCCAGTTATTCAGTTCATGCAAGGTTTCCCTCGCAACAGAAATTATTATAGCGCATCCCCCATGTTTTGTCAAGGGGCAAAAACAAATTTCATCACTTTTTGTTGTAAACATTTAGTGCATTTCCGTTGCGTATAGTTTAACACCGATTCATCCAATTTGGCAAGGCTTATCATCTCAGTTTTCACCGAGAATTGCTTGCAAAACGCAACCAACTGCTGTTAGAATAGTAGTACAATTACAAGTGTATTTCCACACGGAGGTTTCAATATGAAAATTTCCAAGAAGGACGCCCTGGCCTGGTTCCAGTTCTTTGCTGCGTTCCCTGAGGATGAGGAACTGATGCCCTACCAGCAGGAGATCGTCTATGCTGTGTTCTCACAGATTGAAGAAGCGGTGGACCGCAAGATCGCAGCGCTCCAGGCGCAGATTCCCGGTCTCAAGAGCCTGCAGGGCCGCACCTGGTATGTGGGCGATGACGACAAGTTCGCCAGCGGCTGCCGCAGCTGTCTGCTGGGTACGGGACTAAGCGCCATCCGCAAGACCAACAAGTGCAATATCGAATGCCGTTTCTGCTACAACTACGGCGAACTGGATTGCCAGCCTCCCGTGGGCGAAGGCATGTGGGAAATCGGCGGCGGCAAATACCGTCTGGAGGATATCGACCTGCTCCTCTCCACCTGCAAACACCCCACCGGCATCTCCTATGTGTATCTTGAGCCTTTCATGGAGATTGAAAAATACTACGGCATCATCCGCAAGTTCCATGACGCAGGCATCCACCAGCATATGTACACCAACGGCCTGCTGGCCAACGAGGAAAACCTGAAGGCACTGGGTGAAGCTGGTCTGGACGAACTGCGCTTCAACCTGGGTGCAACCGCCTGCAGTGACCGCGTGATCGAAAACATCGGCATCGCCAAGAAGTACATCCCGCGCGTTGGCATCGAGACGCCCATGACCCCGGACTTCTATGAGGCCTTCATGCGCAAGAAGGATAAAATCCTCGCCACCGGTCTGGATTTCATCAACTGTGCGGAGCTGCACCTGAACGCCAACAACATCGCCAACTACGAAGGCGCAAGTATGTACATCTGCCGCCACGGTTACATCTCCCCCATCTGGAGCCGCGAGTTGACCCAGCTGTTCATGAAGTCCTGCGCCGAGGAAGGCTGGCCCATCGCCGTACACGATTGCTCCAACCATACGAAGTTCGCCCGCGACCTGAACCTGCGTGCCAAGGAGGGCGGCTGGTTCGGCGCCACCAACTATGGCTGCGAATTCGACCAGACCCCCTACGAGTTCTTCCTCCCCACCCTGATGGATGAGGATATTCAATTCCTTGAGGAAGAGGAGCTGCCGGAAGGATATGCACCCGGGGAGCTCATGTGGTAAAAGATTCCCGCTCAATGAGCGGGAATTTTTCTATGTTCAGATAAAGTAAAAACGGCAACTGCAATGCAGTTGCCGTTCCTGGAGGTGCCACCCGGATTTGAACCGGGGAATGTAGATTTTGCAGACCTATGCCTTACCACTTGGCTATGGCACCAAATAAAATGGAGCGGTTGACGAGACTCGGACTCGCGACCTCCACCTTGGCAAGGTGGCGCTCTACCAACTGAGCTACTACCGCACATGGTGCCTTGGGGCGGAATCGAACCACCGACACTGTGATTTTCAGTCACATGCTCTACCTACTGAGCTACCAAGGCAAATGGCGATGCGGAAGGGGC
>JAGBAU010000316.1 GCA_017938785.1 Clostridia bacterium | reverse complement strand
GGCCGTTCTTGACGCCGGAGATGGTAATCACGCCGTTTTCTTCGGTCTTTTCCAGAGCCAGATTGGGCTCCTGTTCCTGAACGTAAGCCATGGGATCGTTCACTTCAACCATGCGCACTTCGCTGCTGGTGGGAGCGCGACCGCCGCAGGTGGGCTGCTTGCGCTCAATGATCAGTTCATATCTTGCCATAATTCTCTCCTGTCTATCTGTTTTTGTTTTTAGATAAACCGGTTCAGGCCGTCTGAAACATCAATCTGCATCCTCGTCCAAGGTTTCAATCAGGAAGGAAACCGGACGGAAGCCATCGTTGCAGGAAATCATGGCGGACTTGGGATTTTTCATCCAGCCGTCATAGAAGTTTTCGCCACCGTGGGAAAGGGTCATCACGAAGGCGGACATGCTGTCCCAGGCGCTCAGGCACATGCCCTCGGGCCGTTCCCAGCCGTTGGCAATGAACACCTGCCCCAGCTGCATATCGCAGGCATGTTCGATGGGGTTTTCATACTTTTCGATCAGGTCGTCATAGCGGGCCATGCGCATGACGGTAATTCTGCACTTCTTCATTTTACCCTCTCAATCTCCGCGCCGTGCACACGCCAGGCTGCGCCGATCTCTGCCCCGGCCAGGTCTTCCACATCGGTACAGGTCACGATGGTCTGAATGCCCTCCAGCCGGGCGATCAGCTGGCGGCGGCGGTTGGGGTCCAGCTCGCTCATTACGTCGTCCAGCATCAGCACCGGCCACTCGCCCATCTCCTCCTTCATAACGGAGAGCTCGGACAGGCGCAGGCTGAGGGCTGCGGTTCGCTGCTGGCCCTGGGAACCGAAGGAGCGCACCTCACGTCCGTCAATGGTGAGCAGCACCTCATCACGGTGTGCGCCCACGGAGGTGGTGAGCCTGCGCACATCGGTTTCACGGGCTGCAAGCAGGGCATCCATGTTGCTCTCAACATCGTCCCCGGCAGATACGCAGGGCTGGTAGCGCACGCTGAGCTTTTCCCGGCCATCGGCAATCTCGGCGTAGGTCTCCTCCGCAGCCACAGCAAGCTTTTCGATGTATGCCCGGCGATGGCGCATCAGTTCGCTGCCCGCCGCCGCAAGCTGTTCATCCCACATGTCCAGGGTGGCCATCAGCGAAGGATTCACGGCGATGGCGCGCAGGGCCTCGTTGCGCTGCTTAAGGGCGCGGTTATAACGCTGCAGGGCATAATAATAGGCGGGGCGCAGCTGGGCGAGGGTCATGTCGATCATGCGCCTGCGCTCTGCGGGGCCGTCCTTTACCGTGCGCAGATCCTCCGGCGAGAACAATACGCCGGTCACATGGCCCATCAGCTCGCCGGAACGGCTGGCTTCTCGGCCTGCGATCTTGATCCTACGCTTGCCCAGTGCGGGCATGATGACTTCGACCTCGTGGCTGCCGTCGCTCTTCTCCGCCTGCACATACACGGATGCAAAGTCCGCATCCCAGCGGATCAGTTCACGGTCCTGGCGCGTGCGGTGGCTGCGGCCCGTGCAGCATAAATACAGGGCCTCCAGCAGGTTGGTCTTGCCCTGACCATTGTCGCCGAGCAGCACGTTCACGCCTGGGCAGGGATCAAACTCACAGCCGGTATAATTGCGGAAATGATTCAGTTTTGCGCGGATGATGCGCATAATACCTCCTGAAAAAAGCGTGCGCTTTGGATGCGCACGCTTGATGTTTTAGCCGTTGTTCTTCTTTCTTGCTTCCAGCTTCTTGCGCGCTTCGGTGCCCAGAATCTTCTTGCGCATGCGGATGGACTTGGGCGTGATCTCCACCAGTTCATCGTCATCGATGAATTCCATAGCTTCCTCCAGGGAGAGGATGCGAATGTTGGTGATCTTGTTGCTTTCCTCAGCAGAAGCTGCGTTGCGGGTGTTGGTCATGTGCTTCTTGCGGCACACGTTTACATCGATATCGCCGGGGCGGGAGTTGCGGCCGATGATCATGCCGTTGTACACCTTTACGCCACCGTCGATGAACAGCTCGCCGCGGTCCTGGATATTGAACAGGGCATAGCTGGTGGAAATGCCGTCTTCCCATGCGACCAGGGCGCCGCTGTTGCGGGTGGGGATATCGCCGCGGTAGGGCTGATAACCTTCAAATACGCTGGACATAACGCCTTCACCGCGGGTATCGGTGAGGAACTCGCTGCGATAGCCGAACAGGCCACGGGAGGGAACCTCAAACTCCAGGCGCATGCGGCTCTCACCGCTCATGGACAGCAGTGTACCGCGACGGCGGCCGATCTTATCGATAACGGAGCCGGAGTACTCGGTGGGCACGTCTGCAACCATGCGTTCTATGGGCTCGCACAGCACGCCGTCGATGGTCTTGAACAGCACCTCAGGCTTGGTGACTGCGAATTCATAGCCCTGGCGGCGCATGTTCTCAATCAGGATGGAAAGATGCAGCTCGCCTCGGCCGTAGACGCGGAATGCATCGGTGGCTTCGGTTTCCTCAACGCGCAGGGAAACGTCGGTGAGCGCTTCCTTTTCCAGGCGTGCGCGCAGGTGGCGGGAGGTTACATAGGTACCCTCGGTGCCTGCGAAGGGGCTGTCGTTGACGCAGAAGGTCATGGAAATGGTGGGCTCGTCGATCTTCACGAAGGGCAGCGGATCGGCCAGAGCCGGCGGGCAGATGGTATCGCCGATCAGCAGATCCGGGAAGCCGGAGATGGCAACGATATCGCCCACGCCCACTTCCTCCGCGGGAACGCGCTTGAGGCCGTCATAGGAGAACAGGCCGGCAAGGCGTGCGGGAGCGGACACGAAGCTGGAGCCGTACACGCAGCGGATGGCCATGGCGTTGGCCTTGATGGTGCCGCGCTCGATGCGGCCGATACCGATGCGGCCCACATAATCGTTGTAGTCCAGGGTGGAAATCAGAAGCTGCAGGCTCTCGTCCGGATCGCCTTCGGGAGCGGGAATATGCTCCAAGATGCACTCGAACAGGGGGCGCAGGTCGGTGGCCGGCTGGGACAGGTCGCGGGTGGCGATGCCGCTTCTGCCGGATGCATATACAACCGGGCTGTCCAGCTGTTCATCATTGGCGTCCAGATCGATCAGCAGCTCCAGGGTCTCATCCAGAACCTCGTCGCAGCGGGC
>JAGBAU010000315.1 GCA_017938785.1 Clostridia bacterium | reverse complement strand
ATCATCGGCGGACGCAGCGGCAACCGCGGCCTGTGCGCCCAGCCCTGCCGCATGAAATACCGCATGGACGGTAAGGATGGATATCTGCTGTCCACCAAGGATCTTTGCGGTCTGGACGGACTTGAACAGCTGGTCCAGGCCGGCGCAAACAGCCTGAAGATCGAAGGCCGTCTGAAACGGCCCGAGTATGTATCCCAAACCACCGCCGCTTATCGTGCCGCACTGGATGCGCTGCTGCGCGGTGAAGATTATGATATGGAGAAGAGCAAGGCGGAGCTTCGCCAGATGTTCAACCGCGGCGGCTTCACCCGGGGCTACGGCTTCGGCGTGGAGGACAGCGAGCTCATGTTCCACCAGCGTCCCAATCATCTGGGCGTGGAGGTGGGCGTCAGCCGCCGCAGCGGCGAAATTGATCTTTCCGTGAACATCGACGGCCGAGACGCTCTGGCTCTGCGCCGTACGGGCGTTGAGGATATTCCCGTGCATCCCGGTTCCCTGTCCGCAGGCCGGAACAGCCTGCCCGAGGCACGCAAGGGCGATAGCCTTGTGCGCCTGGTTTCCCAGGAGCAGATGAAGGCCGCCCAGGATGCATTCGCCGGAGAGAAAAAGAAATTCCCCATTGATATGCAGCTCAGCCTGAAGGTAGGAGAAACCGCAAGGCTTTGCATCAGCGACGGTACACATAGCATCACCCACGAGGGCGATATGGTACAGAGAGCCCAGAGCCGTCCCACCGATCCGGAGCGCATCCGTTCCCAGATGGAAAAGTTGGGCGATACGCCCTTTGAAATCAAGCATTATTCCGCTGAAATCGACACGAATGCGTTCATGCCCGTTTCCGCACTGAACGCACTGCGCCGCACGGCGGTGGAAAAGCTGTTCGAAATGCGCATGGGCGAACCTCATGCATATGTACCTCTGGAACTGCCCATCGTGGAACGCACCCCGCGCACAAAGCCTGAGCTCATCGCCCAGAGCGGCAATGCAGCTGTGCTGCAAAAGGCCCTGGAAGCCGGTGCAGACCGTGCCGCCTACCTGCCGGAGGATTTGCGCAGGGAACATCTGGACGCGGTTCTGACCACCCTTCCGGAGGTTTTCGACCTGGTTCTGCCGCCCGTGATGGCGGAGGAAACCATGAACACCCTCAATGCCTGGGCCAATGAAAATGCCAGCCGCATCCGCCGCACCCTCATCTCCAACATAGGCCAGTTCGCCCTGAAATGGCCGGGAGAGATCGCAGGCGATATGCAGCTGAACATTGCAAACGAACTCTCCATTACCCAGTTGAAGGACTGGGGCATGGAGCTCTATACGCCCTCCATCGAACTCAACTGCAGCCAGATCAAGGCCATCGGCGGCAGGCGGCAGCTGATCGTCTACGGCGCCATTCCGCTGATGCACCTGCGCCATTGTCCGCTGCGGGCTTCGAAGAATATGAAGGGCCGACACAAGGACTGCCGCCGCTGCGACAGCTGCGCCCCGGAGGAAAAAATCGGTGCAAAGGCCCTCATCGACCGCACCGGCGCTTCCTTCTCTTTCCGCCGCTTTGCTTCAGATGAGGGCTGCGTATTGCAGCTGCTCAATTCCGCCAAGCTGATGCTGCTGCGCAAGGCCGGCTCCCTGCCCGCCTGCGAGGGCTGGCGCATGCTGCTGGACGAGGATGATCCCATCGAAGCCGTGGTGCAGCTGCATCGCGCCGCCATCGAGGGACAGGATCCCCGCAGCTACGAAGCATGGCAGTCCATTGAAGACATGAACACCACCACGGGACATTATTTCCGAGGAGCAGAATGATATGAACGAGAGAAATCTGCGGGTACTGGAATTCGGCAAGATCCGCGAGCGCATGTCCGCCCTGGCCACCACGCCCATGGGCCGGGAATGCGCCATGAACCTGGAGCCCTCCAGCGACGCCTACACGGTGCGCCGCCGCCAGGCGGAAACTGAAGAGGCCTCCACCGTGCTTGCCTACAATGGTTCCAACCCCATGGTCTATTTTACCGATGTGCGAGAATTTTTGAAGCTTTCGCAGATCGGCGGCTCCATCCTGTCCGCCAAGGCGCTTCTGCAGATCGCAGACGCCTTGAAGGCCAGCCGTATGGTGCGCAACGCCCTGGTAACCGAGCGGCAGGACACGCCCCTGCTGACCCAACTGGGCAACCTGCTGTACGTCAACCGCCGCCTGGAGGAGGATATCTTCGATTCCATCCTGTCCGAGGATGAAATCAGCGACCATGCCAGCCCCACCCTGGCGGATATCCGCCGCCACATCCGCATCCTGAACGACCGCATCCGCGACAAGTTGAATTCCATCGTGCGCGGCGCGTCCACTTCCAAGTATCTGATGGACGCCATCATCACCATGCGCAACGGCCGCTATGTAGTACCGGTAAAAGCGGAGTGCAGGGGCAATGTTCCCGGCATCGTGCACGACCAGTCCGGCACGGGTTCCACCCTGTTCATCGAACCCATGGCCGTGGTGGAAGCGGGCAACGAGCTCAAGCAGTGGGGACTGAAGGAGAAGGCTGAGATCGAACGCATCCTCTCCGCCTTCACGAGCCAAATCTCCCCCGACGCGCAGATGATCGCCCACACCCTGGAAAACCTGGCGGAAATCGACATGATCTTCGCCCGCGCCGCTTTGGGCCGCAGCATGCACGCCGTGCCGCCCAAGCTCAACGAGGAAGGCCGTGTGAACCTCATCCGCGCCCGCCATCCCCTGATTGATCCCGACAAGGTGGTTCCCTCCAATCTCTGGCTGGGCGGGGATTTCACCACCCTGGTCATCACCGGCCCCAACACCGGCGGCAAAACCGTAACGCTCAAACCCGTGGGCCTTCTGTCCCTGATGGCCCAGGCGGGCATGCAGATTCCCGCCGCCTTCGGTTCGGAGCTGGCCATCTTTGATGAAATCTACGCCGATATCGGCGACGAGCAGAGCATCGAGCAGAGCCTGTCCACCTT
>JAGBAU010000314.1 GCA_017938785.1 Clostridia bacterium | reverse complement strand
GCCAAAGAGGCCGATCTTGCCGCCCTTGGAATAGGGGCAGATCAGATCGATGACCTTGATGCCGGTTTCCAGAATTTCAGTGGAGGTAGCAAGCTCATCATAGGCGGGAGCCGGACGATGGATGTCCCAGCGCTCAGCTTCCACAGGCTCGCCATTATCCACCACGTCGCCCAGCACGTTGAAGATACGGCCAAGGGTTTTGCGGCCTACGGGAACGCTGATGGAAGCGCCGGTATCGGTTACAACAGCATCTCGCTGCAGGCCGTCGGTGGAGGCCATGGCGATGCAGCGCACGGTGTTATCGCCGATATGCTGGGCAACCTCACAGGTGAGCTTGCGCTCACCAATCATGACGGTCAGGGCCTGGTGAATGGCCGGAAGCCCGCCTTTTTCGAAACGGACGTCCACGACCGGACCCATAACCTGCGCGACGCTGCCCGTATTATTCTTAGCCAAAGGTATAACCCCCTTTTATCGATAGGGTGAAGATTCAATTGCCGCTGCCGGCAACGATTTCAGTGATCTCCTGGGTGATGGCGCCCTGGCGTGCGCGGTTATACTGCAGCTGCAGATCTTCGATCATGCTGCGTGCATTCTTGCCGGCGCTGTCCATCGCCATGCGGCGTGCGGCCACTTCGCAGGCGAAGCTTTCGCGGATGCAGGCCATGATGATGCCGGCGATATAGTCCGGCACTGTAGCGTTGAGAATGGTTTCCTCATCCGGCTCAAAGACCGCGCCGAGGCTTTCTGCCTTTTCAGCTTTTTCCAGCGGCAGGAGCCATTTCACAGAAGCTTCCTGCGTCATCATGGAGATGTAGCTTGTATAAACAATGCCCAGGCGGTCAAATGCGCCGTTGATAAAGTCTTCGCAGAGACTGCGTGCGAGGGCGGCTGCGTGTGCGCCGGTAAAATGCTCGGAGGATTGAAACTCCCCGTTATAGCGGTCGCAGGCGCGCTTGCCGATGGGATGGATCTGATCCGCCTGAAGGCTCTCCGTAAGGCGAAATACATTTGCGTTGTAGCCGCCCGCAAGGCCGCGGTCGCCCGCGATGACGATCAGGCGGGTACGACTCCCTTCCTGGCGCATGTAAGGGCTGCGGCGGCATTCCGGCGAGGCGGTGAGCACATTCATCACCCGCCCGTAGGCGGCTGCGTACTGCCGGCCATTGTGCATGGCTTCACTTGCGCGGCGCATCTTACTGGCAGCCACAAGGCCCATGGCGCTGGTGAGGTGCAGGGTGGAATCCACGGAACGGATGCGGTTTTTCAGGGCCTTCGTGTTGACACCCATACCCGTCACCTCCGCATGGATGCGAGGGCCGCTTCCAGTTCTTTCACTTCCGCATCGCCGTATACGTTCTGTTCCATGCGCTTGAGAAGCGGTTCATATTCGGCCTCCAGCTTTTCCGCAAGCCTTTCTTCCCATGCGCGCACCTGATCTACAGGAACGTCATTGAGATAGCCGTTGATGACTGCATAGATGATCGCAACCTGGCAGCCCACGCGCACGGGACTGTTCTTCTTCTGCTTGAGCACCTCTACGATGCGCTGGCCCAGAGCGAGGCGCGCCTTGGTGTCGGCGTCCAGATCGCTGCCGAACTGGGCGAAGGACTTCAGTTCCAGATACTGAGCGTAGAGCAGCTTGAGCTCGCCTGCGACCTTCTTCATGGCCTTGAGCTGGGCGCTGCCGCCCACGCGGCTGACGGAGATGCCGGGGTTGATGGCCGGCATGATGCCCGAATGGAACAACTCCGTTTCCAGGAAGATCTGGCCGTCGGTGATGGAAATTACGTTTGTGGGAATATAGGCGGAAACATCGCCCGCCTGGGTTTCAATGATGGGCAGCGCCGTGATGGAACCGCCGCCAAAATCCTTATGAACGCAGGCGGCACGCTCCAGCAGGCGGCTGTGCAGATAGAATACGTCGCCCGGATAGGCCTCGCGTCCCGGAGGACGGCGAATCAGCAGGGACAGCGCGCGGTAAGCCACGGCGTGCTTGGAAAGATCATCATAGATAATCAGCACATCCCTGCCCTGTTCACGGAAATATTCCGCCATAGCGCAGCCGGAATAGGGGGCGATATACTGCAGCGGCGCGCTCTCCGCAGCGGACGCGGATACGATGATGGTATAGGGCATGGCGCCGGCGCGTTCCAGTTCGTTGGCAATCTGCACAACGGTGGTGCGCTTCTGGCCGATGGCCACATATACGCAGAGCACATCCGTGTCCTTTTGGTTGATGATGGTGTCGATCGCGATGGAGGTTTTGCCGGTCTGGCGGTCGCCGATGATCAGCTCGCGCTGTCCGCGCCCGATGGGAATCATCGTATCGATGGCCTTGATGCCCGTCTGCAGCGGCACATTTACGCTCTGACGCTCAATGATGCCCGGCGCATCGGATTCGATGGGGCGGGTCTGGTTGGTTTCAATCGGACCCTTGCCGTCAATGGGCTGGCCGAGGGCGTTGACGACGCGGCCCAGCATGCTTTCGCCCACAGGTACCGACAGGGGTTTTCCGGTGCGGTACACAGCGGTTCCCTCACGAATCGTATCCTTATCGCTCAGAAGGGCGACAGATACGGTATCCTCCTCCAGGTTCTGGGCGAGGCCGAAGCTGCCGTCCTCAAAGCGAAGCAGCTCATTGGCCATGCAGGAACGCAGGCCGTATACGCGGGCAATGCCGTCGCCCACGGTGATCACGCTGCCGGTTTCAGCCATTTCAATCCGGCTCTTGTAATTGCGGATTTGCTCCTTGAGGATGCTGCTGATTTCTTCCGGTCTGTTGCTCATCTGTTCATCACTTCCTTGATTTCATGCAGCCGCTTGCGCATGCTGCCATCGATAATCTTGCCGTCCACGCGCACAACCATGCCGCCCAGCAGGGTGGGATCCACAGCGCACTCGATGCGGATGGTGCGGCCCAGCTTGCGCGAAAGCTTTTCGGCCAGTTCATCCCTGGCCGCCTGGGGAAGCTCCACCGCGCTGGTGACATAGGCGGTTGAAAGCTTGCGGGCGGAATCATAGAGCTGGGCATAAGCCTTCAGGCAGTCGTCCAGCGCGCGGATATGCCCGTGCCGGATCAGCACATGGACCAGGCCCATCACATGCTCCGGCTGAACGTCGCCGAAGGCATTGTCAAGTACCTCACAGCGCTCGTCCTTGGGGATGGAGGGCGAAGCGAACAGCTCCATTGTCCCCGGCGTATCCAGGATGCCGTCGCGCAGCATCTTCAGCGCGGTGAGGGTTTCCTCCAGCGTATTGCTTTCCAGCGCCAGGGAAAACAGGGCTTCCGCATAGG
>JAGBAU010000313.1 GCA_017938785.1 Clostridia bacterium | reverse complement strand
GGCCGGCTTCATGCTCATCGGCGCCTATACCTACGCCATCTTCACCATTCCGGTGGAGCAGCGTGCGGTTGTTTATCAGTACTATGACGGCGGCGTGGTTCAGTTCGCCATGCCTGTTGTGCTGGCCCTGATCCTGGCCGGCCTGGTGGCGGCAGCGTTTGCATGGCTCATCGGCCTGCCGGTACTGCGCCTGAAGAGCGACTACCTGGCCATCGCCACCCTGGGCTTTGCCGAAATCGTGCGCTCCGTGTTCCAGTGGGACAAGCTGGGCCCAATCACCAACGGTTCCAACATGCTGCGCCTGTTCCCCACCTTCAACGATTTCAACATCAAGAATGCTGAAGGCGAGGTTACGGTGTATCTGTCCACGCTGGTGCCCTTCATCATTGCCGGCGTTTGCATTGCAATCGTGGTGCTGCTGATCCGCTCCACCTACGGCCGTTCCTTCATCGCCATCCGCGATGATGAAATTGCAGCCGAGGCCATGGGCATCAACCTGGCCCGCCATAAGCAGATGTCCTTCTGCATCTCCTCTTTCTTTGCAGGCATCGGCGGCGCCATGCTGGCCATGTATGCAAACTCTGTACAGGCCAAGAGCTTTACCTCTGCAATGACCTATGAAATCCTGCTGATCGTCGTTATCGGCGGTATCGGCTCCATCACCGGCAGCTGCATTTCCTCCTTCCTGTTTGTGGCATGCAGCGAATGGTGGCTGCGCTTCCTGGACCAGAAGCAGTTCATCGGCGATTGGGAGGTTCCGCTGCTGGGTTCCGGCTTCCGTATGGTGGTCTTCTCCCTGATCATCATGGTCGTGGTGCTCTTCTTCCGCAGGGGCATCATGGGCGATAAGGAGCTCTGGGATCTGTTTAAAGGCAAAAAGAAAAAGGAGGGGGTAAAAGCATGAGCCAGAATGTATTGCATGTTGAAAATGTAACGATGCAGTTCGGCGGCGTCGTTGCAGTGAACAACCTCTCCATGGATATCAACCAGGGCGAAATCGTTGCCCTGATCGGCCCCAACGGCGCAGGCAAGACCACCGCGTTCAACTGCATCACCGGTGTGTATGAGCCCACCAACGGCCGCGTGGATTTCTGCGGCAAGACCATCGTGGAAAACCATCCCAACGGCAAGATGAAGAAGACCTATGCCGGCAAGAACGCAGGCATGTACAAGGAATCCATCGTCAAAACGCCGGATAAGATCACCAAGCTGGGCATCGCCCGTACCTTCCAGAACATCCGCCTGTTCGGCAGCCGGACGGTGTTTGAAAATGTGCTGATCGCCATGCACATGAACCGCACCAGCAACCTGCTCAGCGCCGTATTCCGCCTCAACCACAAGGAAGAGAAGAAGATGCGCGAAGAGGCATGGGAGCTTCTGAAGATCGTGGGCCTGGATGGCGTCGCCAATGAAAAGGCAACCTCCCTGCCCTACGGCCAGCAGCGCCGCCTGGAGATCATTCGTGCATTGGCAACCCATCCGCAGCTTCTGCTGCTGGACGAGCCTGCCGCAGGTATGAATCCCCAGGAAACCGAGGACCTGGGCGTGTTCATCAAGGAAATCAAGGAAAAGTTCAACCTGACCGTCTTCATGATCGAGCATCATATGAACCTGGTCATGGGCATCTCGGACCGCATCTACGTCATCGACTTCGGCAGCCAGATTGCCGAAGGTACGCCTGAAGAGGTGCGCGACAATCCCGCCGTTATCGCGGCATATCTGGGGGTGGATGAAGAATGAATATGCTCAAAGTCACCAACCTGAAGGTCAGCTACGGCGGCATCGAGGCCCTCAAGGGCATCTCCTTCGACGTTGAACAGGGCCAGATCGTATCCCTGATCGGTGCAAATGGTGCGGGCAAGTCCACCACCCTGCGCGCCATCAGCGGCCTGGTGCATCCCGCCGGCGGCAGCATCAACTTCATGGGCCGGGATATTACCAATCTGAATTCCCAGAAGATCGTTACCGAGGGCATTGCACTGGTTCCCGAAGGACGCCGCGTGTTCGCCAACCTGACGGTCAAGGAAAATCTCAAGATCGGCGCCTACCTGCGCACCGATAAGGATGAAATTGAAAACGGCATCAAGGACATCTACCGCCGCTTCCCCCGCCTCAAGGAGCGCGAATGGCAGCTGGCCGGTACCCTGTCCGGCGGTGAGCAGCAGATGCTGGCTGTTGGCCGCGCCATGATGGCCAAGCCCAAGCTGATGATGATGGACGAACCCTCCCTGGGACTTGCACCCCTGGTGGTTAAGGATATCTTCTCCATCATCCGCGACCTGAAGAGCGAAGGCATCACCATCCTGCTGATTGAGCAGAATGCAAACGCCGCCCTGCGCTGCGCCGATACCGGCCTGGTGCTGGAAACCGGCCGCATCACTCTCACCGGTACCGGCGAGGAACTGCTGAGCAACGAACAGGTCAAGGCTGCATACCTGGGAAGCGCATAAAGCAGTATTATTGAATCAACGAAAGAAAACCTGCCCATTCTTGCGGGCAGGTTTTCGTGCTTCAGAATAAGATATCTGGCGAAAAGAAACATAGAAAATCGACCCCATAATCTACGGGGTCGATTTTTGTTCGCTTAAACGCCGCCAGGCAGCCGGCATAGGCCTCGCCTCTATTGGAATTCGTACTGGTCCTGGCGGAGCATCTGCATGCTGTAGGAGCAGATGACGATATCAGGATTGCTTTCCTGAATCCACTCGTCCAGGCTGCGCTCCGAGCGGCGCAGGTCCACGACGTAGACCTCGTCGGCCAGCAGGGAAAGGAAGCTGCCGATGGAGGCGCTGTAGGAATCCTTCAGGAGCAGGATGGTGCAGTCTGCGCCATTGGGATTGCTGTAAATATCATAGTTCTCGGTGAGGCCGTAATCAAAATAAGCCTTGATGTTGTAGGTTTTCCCCTCGTCGGGCTTCAGGTAACGCCAGCGGATCACGCTGTCCTTAAACTCGCCTTCAGAATCCGAGAGATTGCCCAGATAATTGGTGTGGCGGTGAATGTAGGTCTCTTCCTTCGGCCAGTAGACGGTGATGTCATCCGGGTCGATATTGAGGGTGCCGATGCGCTGGCCGTATTTGCCCATGAAAAGCTTGGGGAAGGTCTGGGTTTCAAAGTTTTCAATATCCAGCTTTTCGCTGTGCAGGTCGATGCCGGTGAGCTCGGTTGCCTTTTCGGCGATGCTCTGGGCCATGATCATAGATGCACGGGTGGACCAGTGCTGGTCCGTGTACATCAGATAATCCTCCATGGGAACGCCGCTGGCGGGCAGGATATTACGGCTGTCCAGCATGTTCAGGCCGGTGGCCGCCATCTTTTCAGTGATTTCGGCAGCAATTTCCTCAGAATAGTCCAGCACATCATAGCCGGCCGGGACCCGGTTGTCGCCATAAACGGTGGGATGCTCGTATACAAACAGGAAAGGAGTGCCATCCGGAACGATTTCTTCCATGGCTACGATGTTGGCTACGCCTGCATCCATGGATACATAATTCTGCAAATCAAACAGATGGCCGGAATCCAGGGTGAGCATCTGAGATGCGCCGGTGTTGATCATGCGCTTGCCGATGCCGTACTGGAAGCTGGAATTCAGGTAGCCCAGTTCCGTGGAAGCGAACACATTTGAGGCCAGATAATCATCCACGGAGCGGATACGGGCGCAGAACAGATCCCAGGTGCTGTAATCTACGGGATCATCCATGTAATTCACCAGGCGGCCCAGAATGCGGCCGGCGTCATAGATGCCGCTCCAGTCCGTAACGACGGTCATGATACCGAATACAAAGATCGTTACCAGAAACAGCGCGGTCAAAACAATATCAATACGGTATTGCAGTCGGTTTGTCTTTTCGGGTGCTTTCATCTTGCAATCCTTTCCAAAATAACCCCAGTATATATTCAAGCATGCATATTATAACAGATACTTTGTAAAACGGCAAGTTTTTATGAATGCTTGCATATCAGGTTCAGGCATGGTAAAATAAGAATGGATGTTTGTGGGATTAAATAGTTTCATAAATATCCTTAAACAAAGAGGAGGGCCAAGCATGGATAAATCGCGCCCCGGCAATTATTGGAATACGCGCATCCGGCCAAAGACCGGATGGTTTGACATTAACCTCAAGGAACTGTGGCAGTATAAAGACCTGGTGCTGATGCTGGTCAAGCGCAATTTTACGCTCATCTATAAGCAGACCATCCTGGGTCCGGCATGGGTCGTAATTCAGCCGCTGCTCACCACGCTGGTATTCACGATTATTTTCGGTAATATCGCAGGCTTGCCTACCGATGGTATGCCCAAATTTATGTTCTATATGGGCGGCAACATTGCCTGGCATTTCTTTGCACATTGCCTTACCACCACATCCAACACCTTTATTTCAAATCGTCATCTGTTTGGCAAGGTATATTTCCCGCGCCTGTGCATGCCGATTGCAACGGTGTTGTCCCAGCTGATCAACTTCTTTGTTCAGTACGCGCTGTTTGTGGGTTTTGTGGTGTATTATGCGCTGCAGCCCCATACGGCGGTGCATCCCAACCTGAAACTGATATTGTTGACTCCCCTGATGCTCCTGCAGCTGGGCATGCTGGGCCTGGGCTTCGGCATCATCGTTTCTTCCCTGACCACCAAGTATCGCGATCTTGCCCTGCTGGTGAGCTTCGGTGTGCAGCTGTGGATGTATGCAACACCCGTAACCTATCCTGCATCCATGATTGCTCAAAAGGCGCCGCAGCTGATCAAGCTTTATATGCTCAACCCCATGACGCCTTTGATTGAGCTGTTCCGCGCGGCATATCTGGGTTCCCCCTGCTATTACCTGAACTATTACTGGGTTTCCATTGTTACGACGCTTATAATCTTCATGCTGGGCGTCATCCTGTTCTCCCGCGTGGAGAAGACCTTTATGGATACCGTCTAAGGGAAAGGAATCGATTATGGCTGAAAGACTGCTGGAAATTGATCACATTTCCAAACAATATCGCCTGGGCATGATCGGCGGTGGCATGCTCTACCGTGACATAAACAGCTGGATTGCCCGCAAAATGGGTAAGGAAGACCCCAATCGCAAGATTGGAGCCGATACTTCCATGGATGGCGAAACCTTTATGGCAATAAAGGACGTCAGCTTCAATGTGGACCGCGGCGACGCCCTGGCCCTGTGCGGCCGAAACGGCGCAGGAAAATCCACCATGCTGAAATTGATTTCGCGCATCACGGCGCCGTCCGATGGTGAAATCCGCATTCATGGTCGCGTAGCCAGCCTGCTTGAGGTGGGTACCGGTTTCCACCCGGAGCTCACGGGTCGTGAAAATGTATATCTCAATGGTGCAATCCTGGGCATGAGCCGCTCGGAGATTACCAAGAAGATGGATGAAATCATCGAATTTTCAGAAATCGAACGCTTTATTGATACCCCTGTAAAGCGCTATTCCTCCGGTATGTTTGTAAAGCTCGGCTTTGCCGTAGCGGCGAACCTGGCTCCGGATATCCTGATCTGCGACGAGGTTCTGGCTGTGGGCGACCTGGCCTTCCAGCAAAAGTGCCTGAATAAGATGACGGATGTTGCCCGCAGCGGCCGCGCGGTTCTCTATGTCAGCCACAATATGCGCACTGTTTCCCAGCTGTGCAACCGCGGCCTGTTCCTGCATCAGGGCAGCCTCGTATATGATGGAACTACGGATAAGGCCATCGAGCTCTACAGCGGCGCCGGAAATCGTGATGTTGTGCGCGATCTGGACAGCATGCCCCGTCCCCGTGATCGTGGTGAGCAGATGCACCTGATGAAGATGGTAACGCTCAATTCCACTAACATGGAGTTCCAGCAGGATGATGAATGGGAATTCAATATCACCGCCAGGAGCAACGTCAATGAAAAGAGCCTGCGCCTGCGCCTGATCCTGAAGAACAAAATGACTGCGCCGATTGCAATGACCCAAACTGTGCCTTTTGAAGTAAAGGCTGGTGAAAAATTCACCCTGAATGTACGCTTTCCTCTGGACACCATTGCGCCCGGCGAATATATGTTCAGGCTCAACCTGGTCTCGGATCGCATTGGCGGCAACAGCAATTATTATGATACCATTGAAGAAGCAGGCCAGTTTGTGGTGCTGGATGATCCCCAGGTCAACGATGGCTTCACCTGGTTTGAGCGCCTTTGGGGCAACAGCCGCCTGAAGAGGCTGGAGATGGCCCGGATTGAAAATGAAGACTGATATGAATCTGCAAAGAACCAGTGCAAAAGCTTTCCGCCTGCTGCGCAGCCGTGGAGAAAAGGTCAGCTTCGCCGAAAGCCTGACCGGCGGGCTGATTGCCGCTGCTTTTGTGGAGAATTCCGGTGCGAGCAATGTGCTGGATGAAAGCTATGTGACCTATGCTCCGGCCTCCAAGGTGC
>JAGBAU010000312.1 GCA_017938785.1 Clostridia bacterium | reverse complement strand
TGTCCATGTAGGAGAAGACCTCCGCCGAGATGTCCTTGGGCAGCAGGCGGAACACGCGCAGCATTTTTTCATTGTCAAGGGTTTCCAGATATTCCGCAATGTCAACTTCGTTGAGCATATTCAGGGCGCCGCGCAGCTCGGCCTTGCGGCCCGCTTCCAGCAGTGCGTCCAGGCGGGATTTAATGCGATCAAAATCCATTGGCTTCATCCTCCTTTTTTGTGTGTTTGCACACGATTTCCGGCAATTCCGGCAACAGGAAAGCAATCCGCGCACCCAGGGTGCGCCGACCGGGCTTTCGCCAGCCGAAGCTGCCGACCGATTTGACGTTCGGATTTGTGTGAAGAATGAAGGCCTGCCAAGATGATGTCAGCGTATTGCGTGTGCGCTGACCGTTTTAAGAATCAATCAGCGACGCAGCAATGAACGCATGCTTCGAGGCACGCCATCAGCCGACATACTTCTTCCGCCGTCGTCCATGCTTTGCCACCTCCAATAAAAATGTGTCAAAAATGGGAAGTTTCCCTCCTATCATTTTAGCCTCCAAACGGCTTTGCGTCAAGCGTTTGAAGGCTAAAAATTTTTGGATATAAAGGCGGAAAATCCTTATTTGTCCCAGGGCAGGAGCTGGTCGCCCTTGACCAGGATGGCGCGCCTGGAAATGCGGGCCAGGGGATCATCAGAATAGGAATCGGAATAGAAATCGTTGATCTCTCCGTCTGGAAAAACCTTGTAGAAGCGGCGCACCTTTTCCTCTCCGTGGCAGTTGAGCCCGGAAAACACACCGGTATTCTTATCCACGGGCGAACCCATGATGCACTTGATGCCCAGCTTCTCGCAGGCGGGGCGAATCAGGAACTCCGGGGAGGCGGAGATCACCACATCGTCCGGCTGCTGGGTTTCCCGGTAGAAGGGCTTAATGCGGCAGAAATTCTTCTCCCAGAATCTGGAAACGGCAGCATCCACATCGCCAATGCGGGTAAGGAAGGCCAGCATCCGCTGCTTGAACACCTGTTTTTTGCGGATCTTCAGGGCAAAGAGCAGGCCGTTGACCGCCTGGCCGGGGATATCCAGCCACATCTTCGGATAATGCAGCATGCAGTATGCATAAAACCGCGCTGTGCTGTCGCCGCGCAGGATGGTATTATCAAAATCGTATACGTTCATAAAAAATCCCTCCGTACAGCAAACAATGTACCATACGGAGGGTTTTCTGTCAAATTACTTGGCCTCTTCCAGCTTCTTGATGGTTTCCACGTTTTCCATTTCGATCTTGCTGAGCATGTTGTAATCGAAATCGGGATTCTCCTCATACCAGATCTGGCTGCCGAAGTACTCCTGATACTGGGCCTTCTTGAAGGGATAGCCGTGACGGGCCAGGATTTCGTTGCGCATCAGGGCCAGGGTCTCCTTGTCGGCGTCCTTCAATTCTTCCTTTTCGATCAGGCGGACGTCGCTCTCAGGCAGCAGGTAGAAGGGCTCAACGGCGCAGGCTTCGCACGCTTCGCAGGTGCATTCGCCGCCCTCTTCGGTGATGCATACGCAATCTCCGTCTGCGGCGCAGCAGCTCTCCATGGGGCAGGCGGTTTCGCCTTCGGCCATCATGCAGCTGCCGTTCATGGGGCAGGCGCTATTTTCACCGGTCATGCAGGGCATAGTTTCAGCCATGGCTGCGCCGAGGATCATGGTGCAAATCAGTGCAAAAACGAGAATCTTTTTCATTTGGGGTTCTTCCTTCCTTAGAAAATACAGTTTTTAGACGAAAGAAAAGGGAATAAGTTCCAGTTTATTCCCCTCTTTTTCCAGAAAATTGGATCAATCCCAGAGCTTTTCGGGATACACGCCTTCGGCGCGCATCCTGGCCATGGCAGCCTGAACGGCAGCCAGGTCCTCGTGGTAGGTTACACCGTACCACTTTTCCGGGGTTTCCAACAGACGAACCTGGCCCTTGCCTTCGCGGATGAGTGCATCCGGAACGCTGGGCAGGTAGTACTCCGCCTTCAGGGGATTTTCAACAGCGCGGGTATTCAGGAAGTCCACGAAGCGCTTCTTCATTTCATCCAGAATGCTGTGGCTGAAGGCCCACATGTTCATGGAAACCTTGGTGCCTGCAGGGATGAAAACTTCCTCTTCGCCTTCCTCGATGTAGGCGGCGCCGCCCTCGCGGGGTTCGATGTGGATGCGCTCGGTGATCTTTTTGAGCATGCCGTTCTCATCGGGCTCGCACACACCGCGGGAAACATAGCCGTTTTCGGTGAGGGTATTCTCGATCAGATAGCCCACCATGGCATGCTGGTTATCTGCATGATCGCCCATCAGGAAATCCGCAGCGGCCTTGAAGGCATAGCGGCCGTAGAAGTCGTCCGCATTGATGGCGCAGAAATCGCCCTCGATTTCATCCGCAGCGCAGAGCACTGCATGGGCGGTGCCCCAGGGCTTCACGCGGCCTTCGGGCACGGAATAGCCCTCGGGCAGGCGGTCGATGGTCTGGTAGGCGTAGGCCAGATTGGCCTTCTTTGCGATGCGGTCGCCGATGACGGCGCGGAAGTCGGCTTCCATCTCCGGCTTGATGACGCAGACGATCTTGCCAAAGCCTGCGGCCAGGGCGTCAAAAATGGAATAATCCATGATCACATGACCAGCGGTATCCACAGGAGTGATCTGCTTACATCCACCGAAGCGGCTGCCCATGCCTGCGGCCATGATGACGAGGGTGGGTTTATTCATTGGTATCGTTTCCTTCCTTGGTAATCGGTTTATTTCTTGGGCTTGCGGTCAAAGAACGGAGACTTGCCGGTGCAGGCCAGGGGCAGGCCGTAAATCAGCTTCACGTTTTCGCCCATCAGACCCAGTTGCTGGGCTGCGCGGCCCGCAGAGAAAAGGATGCGGCTGTCCATGCGGCAGTCAGCGGCAGTGGCGGCGGCGCTGCCCAGGGCGATACCCACATCGATGGGATCGTATACGCATACGCCGTTGTTGGCCTTGCAATCGCCGCAGTCGTTGTAGTGGCAGTAGCCGCAGATTTCGCCCAGACCACGCTGGGTTTCCTCGATGCCCATGAGCACCAGAACCAGGGCGGCGCGCACATTGCCTGCATCGCGGATGAAGAAGCTTGCGCCCAGTTCATTGCCGATGCGCTCCATCTCGTCGGCGACAGCGTCCTTATCCGCGCCGGTGAGGGTCAGGGTGTGCATGTGGTCGATGCCGCAGGCCTTGGGGGCGGTGCGGGCGGCGGCGCAAACGCGTGCAGCTGCTTCCAGCGCGGCGCGCATTTCCATATCTTCGGAATTGTAGATCATGATTGTGCCCTCCTTTTATTCGGGATAGCTCAGGCGCGCGGGTTCGGGCTTGTCCAGAACCTCGCGGATATACTTTTCTGCATGGTATTTGGCCATGGACAGGTTCATATCCAGGTAGTTGCCGCAGTCCCTGGCGGATGCTCCGGGAATTTCATCCTCGAAAGCGGCCACGAAGCGGAACATGCCGTCCACCAGGGGCAGGATTTCCTCGGAAGTGCGCTCGCCCGCCAGCAGCAGGTAGAAGCCCGTGCGGCAGCCCATGGGGCCGAAGTAGATAATTTGATCCTTCCATTCGGGATTGTTGCGCAGCCAGGTGGCGCCCAGGTGCTCAAAGGCATGAGCGGCGGCGGTATCCATCACCGGCTCAAGGTTGGGACGGGTCATGCGGATATCAAAGGTGGTAACCGCCTCATTGCCGATGCGGTCCACGCGGGAAACGTACAGGCCGGTAAGCAGGCGGATATGATCGATGGTAAAGCTGGTGATCTTCTGCATAATGATCCTCCAAATCTTTCTGGTAAACCACTTCTATTGTAAGCTTTCCGGCTGAGAAGTCAAGCCTTAACGGGGTAAGATTTGGAAAAGGCTTTCAATTTCCTTAACTTGTGAAAAACTTTTGAAGATGTGTGCACCGAGTATATTTATCGCACATGAAGCGCATACTCTAAATCATCAAGGCTTTGGAGGATACATGAACATGGAGCAGGCAGTTGTGAAAATGGGCAGACGCACGGGATGGAGCGAGAGCGAAAACAAGCTTTTGTGGGAAACCGCAGATGAAGCGCAGCAGCAGGGATTGCCGCTGAAGGCAGTATTTGAACAGATCGCGCGCCAGACCGGCCGCCGGCCCAACAGCATACGCAATTACTACTACGCGCAGGTGCGCAGCCGGGAGGACGGCCAGCCCCACGCCGCGCGCTTCGTGCCCTTCACCCAGCCGGAGGTGGACTGGCTGATGGAACAGGTGCTCATCGCCCGGGCAGAGGGGCAGAGCGTACGCAGCTGCCTGCAGAAGCTCTCCGGCGGCGACCACAGCCTGATGCTGCGCTATCAGAATAAATACCGCGCAGTGATCAAGACCCGGCCGGATTACGTACGCGAACTGGTGGACAGGCTCAACAGCGAGGGCGTGAACTGTGATACGCCCCAGGTGAACCACCGCACCCGCAGCGACCTGAACGCATCCTGCGAGCAGCTGGTGTCCGAAGCCCAGAGGGCAGGGGATGCGGACCTGGCGCGGGCCTGCGATGTGATCTGTAAATACCTGCGCGACAGGCGCAGCGCCCTGTCAGCGCCCCTGGCATCCGCCGTGACGGATTTGATCTCCCCCATCAAGGACTACCTGGCACTGCCGGAGGAAACCCGCCATACCGAACTGGAACCCTTCTGCGAAGCGCTTTCTGTTCGAATCGGCATGGTGGAGGCGGCCATGCCCCAGGCATAACAAGAAAAAGCGATCCTTTCGGATCGCTTTTTTATCGGGTTCAGAGAAGGCCTTCCATTACGGCTTCCGCAGTGGCCATATCCACGCCGCTGAAGTAGAAGGTAACCTCGCCTCCATTGCCGCGGACGGTGGCACTGCCCACGTTATCGCCGTACATGCTCATTTCCACAACCATGCCTTCGATGGCAGTGAGGGTACCGTCTTCCGTCATATTGTAGTAGACGTCATCGGAGCTGTAGGCATATACGCACATTTCAAATTCATCATCCGCGGATGCGTAGGTGGCATAGAGGCTGTATTCATCCACCGTAACTTCCTGCAGGCTGTAGCCTTCGGGGGCGGTGTAGGCGGGAACGGTGCCATCAAAGATGGCGGCCGCTTCCTCGAGGGTGGCAACTACGCTTGCTTCGTCCTCAACGTCTTCCTCGTAGGTTTCTTCGGCGGTTTCATCCTCGTATTTGGTATCCTCATACACTTCGCCGCCGTCGGCCATGACTTCAAACATGGACATCAGCTGCATCACGCTATCATCAGCGGTCAGGGCCATGCCATCAGCAGCAACGCCCATGAAATCTGCCATCAGGGCGCTGTAGCCGGCGTCCTCGGTATCGGCGGTAAGGGGCTGCTCGGCGGTGTCGGCGAAGTAATCCACAACCTCACCCTGGGCACGGTTGATATCAAAGGAAATGCCCACGGTTTCATCCATGGCGTTCACATCCAGCGCACAGGAACCGGTGATGCTACCGTTCTCCTGTAGGCGCTCGGTGTAAGCCACGTTCATGTTTATGGTTTCTTCGTCGGTATTCAGATCCTCGCCATAACCAGAGGTGCTGATGTTGTCCACGATCAGCTCTGCGCTGGCATTCTGCAGGCCGTCAACGATTTCTGCATTCGCAACTGCGCGCATGGCGGTGGTATCCACGCTGCGGTAGTTGACAACGCTGCCATCATCCTCGGTGTATTCATAGCTGTAATCGTTGGCAACGCGGACATCGTAGGTCAGGCCCATGCGGGTGGGAGCGGTGATGGGGCCGGTGTAATCCATGGTAATGGCATAGGACATGGCGGTATCTTCAACATTCATATCCATCACCATCATTGCCACGGTGTTTTCGCCGCGGGTGATGGATTCGGTCTGGGCAGTCATGGACTGGCCTTCCACGTCCATGGTCATATCCACCTTGGAATACATGGGATCGCCGGTCACATAGCTGCAATCCATTTCCATGATCACGCCTTCAAGCTCTTCCTCGGCCTCCACCATTGCAGCCAGATCTGAGAACTTTTCAACAGTTTCGCCGCTGGTCAGGTTCACCAGCTTCAGCGTTGCATCCACGAGCTCTTCCATCTCGGGAATGCCGCACTCGCCCATGACGTCCAGCATGTTCAGCATACCGCCGACGGTCAGGCCACCCTTGATCTGACGGCCGGGCAGCATTTCGCCCTCCACCTCAACCTCAGTCTCAGTGAATTCTGCGCCCAGCATATCCTCCATCAGGTCCCAGGAAAGATCATAGAACTGGGCATACTTTTCCTGATCCTTCATCAGGCTCAGAACCTTGCCGTAGCTCAGGAAGAAATCGCCGAACACGCCGAACAGCTGGGCGTCTTCCTCGGTCATTCCGGTAAGCTCCATGAAGGTTTCATTGCTCAGGGTGTAGGTCTTGGTGCCGGTACCCAGGGTGAAGCGCACACCGTCCTTGTTGATGGCGCCGGACATGGGCATGAGCGTTCTTTCGCCGCTGCCCAGCTCAAAGTGCAGCTGAGCCTCCTCAGTGCCCATGGCGGTGGTGAGCCGTGCCTCGGGAGCCAGGGTAACGGCTTCGTCGCCCACAGAGATGGTCAGGTTGCTGATAGTCCAGGTAGTGGCGGTTTCCGGCTGAGCCGGCAGCACGCCGGTGGGGCTCAGCAGCATTGCAATGCATACAATAAAGGAAAGTATTGCGTTCATAACGTATCCTCCTTAATAAAATCGTTCCACACTTTGATTATGCCTGATTTTTCCGGATATGTAAAGCACCCGTCAGTTGAAAAATGCTTTCCATTTTTTGACGGAGGCAACAGGGGACGGGTTCCATCATTTTTCCTTTATTTTTCGCTTCGGGCGTGCTATAATTATTTAAATATCCAAGCAGGGAGGAACCACCATGGATCAGCTCAGGGATTTCCGCGAGGAACAGGCCTATACCGAGAGGGTGCAGCAGTTGATGCTGGCCATCATCGAGCAGGCGGATATCATATCCGGAAGCCATTCGGAATCCATTCACGCCATCATTGCCGATGCGTGGGAGGAGCTGCGCGTGCGTCCCACCCAGCTGTCCGTGCAGGATCTGGAACAGCTCAGCGTGGAGCTGAACCGCATCACCGCCCGCCGCGAATTCACCCGCGAACTGGCGGAGCGCTACCGCCGCATGCTGATGAACCCCTTCTTTGCCCGCGTGGATTTCATTGAAAAGGGCGAAAACGAGATCGAAAAGATCGTCATCGGCCTCTACAGCCTGGGCGATGAAAAAGGCAAGCTGCTGGTGCACGACTGGCGCGCTCCTGTTTGCAGCCTGTATTATGATTCCGAGCCCGGCGACGTCTCCTACAACAGTCCCAGCGGCACCATCCTGGGCAAGATGACCCTCAAGCGCCAGTACCGCATGGAAAACGGCCAGCTGAAGTACTATGTGGACACCCACCTGTCCATCGACGACAGCGTACTGCTGGACATCCTGTCCGGCGCCAGCAGCCATTATATGCGCCAGATCGTAGCCACCATCCAAGCCGAGCAAAATGCCGCCATCCGCTCCGATGACGCGCCCGTTGTGTGCGTTGTGGGCTCCGCCGGCAGCGGCAAGACCAGCGTGGCCATGCACCGCGCAGCTTTCCTGATGTACCGCCGCCGTGACATTCTGGACGCCAGCAAGATCCAGATCATCTCCCCCAGCACCGCCTTCTCCGAGTACGTTTCCAACGTGCTTCCGGAGCTGGGCGAGGAAAACATCCGCGCCCGCACCATGCGCGAACTGGTGGAGCACATCCTTGGCCGCAAGGTGGAACCGCTGGTACGCCAGATGGAAAACCTGCTGGAGGGCAACGAGGACCTGCGCTACGCCTCCGTAGCCCACAAGACGGGCATCGATTTCCTGCGCTCCCTGCGCAAGACCGCCGAATCCTTCGCCACCTTCGGTCCGAACTTCGGCAACGTGCGCATGGACGACCAGATTCTCATCCGCCGCGAAGAGCTGCGGCGAATGTATAAAAACGAGTTTTCCCTGCTCTCTCCCGCCCAGCGTGTGGAAAGATTGAAGGCTACGCTGGACACCCGCATGGCCAGCTGGGAGGAGAAGCTGATTCGCCAGTACGAGCAGAGCTATGCAGGCAAGTATTCCGGCAAGGATTTGAAATTTGTAGCCAAAATGGCTGCCGTTCAGCAGCTGCAAGGCGTGCGCGCCCAGCTGCGAAAGCTCACCAACGTAAACGGCTGGACCCTGCTTCAGGAGGCCATGAAGGATGCCCCCAAGGCGCTCCGGGATGCCTTCTTTGAGAACAAGGAAGCCAACCTCCTCTGGTGGGAGGATGCTGCAGCCCAGGCCTATCTGCTGGTACAGCTGGGCTTTGTGCAGCCGGATAAGAGCGTATATCACCTGCTGGTGGACGAATGCCAGGATTATTCCGAAACGGAGCTGGCCCTGCTGCACGCCTATTTTCCCAACGCAAGGGTCACCCTGCTGGGCGATCCCATGCAGCGCACCTGCCCGGGCATGAACGCCTGCGAACCCGCCAACTGGGGCGAATGCTTCGAAGTGAAGGACGCTCCCTTGTTCAACCTGACCCGCTGCTACCGCTCCACCCTGCCCATCACCCGGCTGTGCAACGCACTGCTGCCGGGCGGCGAGCGGCTCAATCCCTTCGGCCGCGAGGGTGAAATGCCCCTGGTGGCCCAGTACAGTGAAAAATTGCTGAAGGACACCCTGGAGAAGCTGCGCAGGGAAGGGCACAGCTCCATCGCCGTGATCACCCGCACCCAGGCCCAGGCAGATTCCCTGTCCACAAAGCTTGAAAACGTATACCGCCTGGACGGCGGCGACGAGGACCTCAATTACGAAAGCACCGATAATGTTGTGGGCTGCTACCACATGGTCAAGGGCATGGAGTTTGATGCGGTCATCGTAGTCTGGCCCGAGGCTGAGCTCACCGACGGCGAAAGGAGAAGGCTCTACACCGCCTGTTCCCGCGCACTGCATTCCGTGGCGCTGCTGGGCGGCGGCAAGCTGATCAAGGAGCTGGGTATCGTACTATGAAAACCATCATCATCGGCGGTGGCGCGGCAGGCCTCTTTGCCGCCTGCACCCTCGCCCGAAGCGGCGCACAGGTCACGCTGCTGGAAAAGCAGAACCGGGTAGGCAGGAAACTGCTCTCCACCGGCAATGGAAGGTGCAATCTTTCCAACCTGAACGCATCCGAAAAGGGTTATTTCGGCGATGCACGTTATATCCGCACCGCCCTGAAGGCCCTCACGCCCCAGCAGGCTGTGGATTTCTTTGAATCCATCGGCCTGATCTGCTGCCCGGATGAAGAAGGCCGCGTTTATCCCCTGAGCAACCAGGCTGCCGGCGTGCTGGACGCGCTTCGCCTGTATGCGGATGAACAGGGCTGCGAAACCATCACCGAATTTGAAGTAAAAAGCATTGTCCGTAAAAAGAACAGCTTCATCGTGGAAGCCGCCGACGGACGCAAGCTGACGGCGGATTTCGTCATCATCGCCTGCGGCGGCCTGGCTGCTCCGAAGCTGGGCGGCTGCGGGGACGGCTATAAACTGCTGGAGAGCTTCGGTCACAAGATCTCTCCCCGCTTCCCCGCCATCGCCGCGCTCAAAACCGACCCTGAAGCCGTGCGCGCCCTGAAGGGCATCCGCATGCAGGGTGAAATCGAACTGATCTCCGGCGATAAAGTCCTGCGCAGAGAAAAGGGCGAAATGCTGTTCAGCGAAACCGGCGTATCCGGTATCGCCGCCATGCAGCTGGCCCGCGCCGTCAATCTGGAAATGCAGCGCGGCAAGAAATGCGCCGTGCGCCTGAATTTCCTGCCCGGCGCTGCGGAGGATTTCATCGTCCAGCGTGCAGGCGTGTTGTCTGAACGTCCGCTGGAGGATTTCCTGAGCGGCATCGTGCCCAAGCGGCTCGGACAGGTGCTCATTAAGAACGCAGGTATCACCCCCCTGTCCATGCTGGCAGGCGATCTCACCCGAAGCCAGTGCGCCGCCATCCAGCGGGAACTGACCGGCTGGACCCTGAACGTAAAATCCACCCTGGGCTTTGACCAGGCGCAGGTCACCTGCGGCGGTGCAGAATTGAAGGATTTTGATCCCGAAACCCTGGAATCCCGCCGGGCTCCCGGCCTGTTCGCCGCCGGCGAAGTGCTGAACGTGGACGGCGACTGCGGCGGCTTTAACCTGCACTGGGCCTGGGCTTCTGCAAATCTCTGCGCACAGGCCATACTCGAACGCATCCGTTAAGGAGCTACATATGATCATTCGCATCTCCCAGGTCAAAATCAAACTGGACGATATCGCCCGGCCGCTCATTCCCGTTGCGGCGCGGGCTTTGAAGCTGCGTCCGGAGGAAATCCTCAGCGTGCGCATCATTAAAAAGAGCGTGGACGCCCGCGACAAGCGGGACGTACACTTCACACTGATGCTGGACGTTGAGGTGAACATCGCGCCCCGCTTCCTGCCCCGGAACGCAGAAATCCTGCCTCCCAAAAAGGATATCCCGCCCATCCAGGCAGCAAAACCTCTGGCCCACCGCCCGGTGGTTGCAGGCATGGGCCCGGCGGGCCTGTTTGCGGCGCTGCGGCTTGCACAGGCGGGCCTGAAGCCCCTCGTCATCGAGCGCGGGCGCAGCGTGGACGAACGCGCGGCGGATGTAGAAAAATTCTGGTCCGGCGGCAGCTTCGACGCCGTCAGCAACGTACAATTCGGTGAAGGCGGCGCAGGCACCTTCTCCGACGGCAAGCTGAATTCCGGCATCAAGGATCCCCGCTGCCGTGAGGTTCTGGAAACCTTCCACCGCATGGGCGCGCCGGAGGAAATCCTGTACAACGCCAAACCCCACATCGGCACCGACCACCTGCGCACAGTGGTTCGCAACCTGCGCGAGGAGATCATCCGCCTGGGCGGCGAGGTACGCTTTGAAACCAAGCTCACCGGCGTAAAAATCGAAAATGAACGCCTCACCGGCGCGGTCATCGGCGGCGAGGAAATCGAAACTGAAAACATCATCCTGGCCATCGGCCACAGCGCCAGGGATACCTTTGAAATGCTCTGCGATGCGGGCGTACATATGGAGCAAAAGCCCTTCTCCCTGGGTGCGCGCATCGAGCACAAGCAATCCATGGTCAACCGCAGCCAGTACGGCGCGGCGGCAGACCATCCCGCCCTGGGCGCAGCAGATTACAAGCTCAGCTGCCACCTGCCGGATGGGCGCGCGGCCTACACCTTCTGCATGTGCCCCGGCGGCCAGGTGGTCGCAGCAGCCAGCGAGGAAGGCGGATGCGTGGTCAACGGCATGAGCCTCTTTGCCCGCGACGGTGAAAACGCCAACAGCGCGCTGCTGGTTTCCGTGGGCCCCGGCGACTACGGCGGAGACGATCCTCTGGCAGGCGTACGCTTCCAGCGCAAATGGGAGCAGGCTGCCTTTGCAGCCGGTGGCTACAACTACCGCGCTCCGGCCCAGCTGGTGGGTGATTTCCTGAACGGCAAGCCCTCCACGGGCGAAAAGGATGTTCATCCCAGCTATCGTCCCGGCGTCGCCTGGACAACCCTTGAAAACTGCCTGCCGGATTACGTGATCGCAGATATGAAGCAGGCCATCGCCATCTTCGACCGCAAGCTGCGCGGCTTTGCCCATCCCGGCGCGGTGCTCACCGGCGTGGAAACCCGATCCTCCTCGCCTGTGCGCATCAACCGCGATATGCAGACCCTGAATTCCCTGAACGTACGGGGGCTCTATCCCTGCGGTGAAGGTGCAGGCTACGCAGGCGGCATACTCTCCGCCGCGGTAGACGGCCTGAAATGCGCCGAAGCCCTGATCCACAACGAGGAAAACGCATGAGAAAGATTCTTCCCTTTGACGCCGCCATATTCGACCTGGACGGCACGCTGCTGGACAGCATGTACGTATGGCACCACATCGACGACGTCTATTTCGCCCGCCGGGGTATGAAGACGCCCCCGGACTACGGTCGCGCCCTTGCCGGGCTCAGCTACCGGGAGAGCGCCGAATACACCAAGGCCCGCTTCGGCTTCCCCGAGCCCTGGGAGGAAATCGTTCAGGAATGGACGACCCTGGCCCGGGAGGAATATGCCCTGCATGTACCCCTGAAGAAGGGTGCGCGGGAATACCTGACCTTCCTGAAGGCTGCGGGCGTAAAGCTTGCCGTAGCCACGGCGCTGCCGGAATATCTGTATAAACCCTGCCTGGAGCATCTGGGTGTGCTGGACATGTTCGAAGCCCTGTGCTCCACCGATGAAACCGGCGGACGCGGCAAGAAGAACGGCGAGGTTTTCCTGCTGGCAGCCAGCCGGCTGGGCGTGGAACCGGAGAAATGCATCGTATTTGAGGACACCCTGGAGGGTCTGAGCGGTGCAAAGAAAGCGGGCATGCTGGCCTGCTGCGCCAAGGATGCATCCAACAGCCACGCGCATCCGGAAATTGAAACCTTTGCGGACAATATGGTAGATTGTTTCCTGGATATCCTGCCCCGCTGCGTAATCTTCACCGCCCGCTGCGAGGGCGATCTGGCGAAGGCATACGCAGACCGCCGGGAAAACGACTTCATCCTCTGCGCCGATGCGGGCTATGAGCTGGCCCGGAAGCTGGGCGTGAAGCCGGACGTCGTGATCGGCGACTTTGACTCCATGGACGCCCCCGAAGGCGAGGAAATCATCCGCCATCCGGTGATCAAGGACGATACGGACACCATCCTGTGCATCAACCATGCGCTGGGACTGGGCCTGCGGTCCTTCCTGATTGTGGGCGGCATCGGCGGGCGGCTGGACCACACCATCGCCAACCTGCAAACCCTCTCCTACATCATTGAGCACGGCGGACAAGCTGAGCTCTGCGACGGCAGTCAGCGCATCCATGCCGTGAAGGAAGGCAGCATCCGCGTTCCCCGCACAAACGGCAAGCTGAGCGTATTTGCACTGAGCGGCAAGTGTGAAGGCGTTTTCATCCGCGGCGCAAAGTACAACGTGGAAAACGCAACTCTCACCACGGACTATCCCTTGGGCATGGGCAACGATTTCATCGATGATACCGCAGAAATCGGAACAAAAACGGGAACCCTGCTGGTGATTGCAGAAATAAAATAAAGGAACAGCTTAAGCTGTTCCTTTTGTTTTGTATTCTTTGTTCCGATCATCTTTTCTGATCCGGCCCGCAGTGATGCGGAAGCTGAGCATCGTCAGGTTATAGGGATCCCATAGTTTTTCGGGATACTTTCCGGGGAAAGCCAGCCCATCCATCGCTGCTTCCGCATGGGATACCAGAACGCCCTTTCCTTCCGGATTCAGATTGTACTTCCGACACAGCCGGGTGCAAAGCTCCGCCGCATAGGTAAAGCTCCGCCAGACCTGGGTTTGGAAAAAACCGGGCGTAAACGCTTCCATAACCGGTTCGTTCTGCGCAGGAAGCTCCATTTCCACGCACAGATATCCTTCGCACCACTTCTTCTGCGCCTTCTTTCCGTTATAGGGAGCCACGTGGTTATCC
>JAGBAU010000311.1 GCA_017938785.1 Clostridia bacterium | reverse complement strand
TGGCAACCTACGGCGAGGACGGCGTGATCTGGCTGAAGGACATCCAGGCCGAGTACGACGCTGTTGCCGCACAGTATGCCAGCTATGGTATGGATCTGGCCAGCTACGGCATGGAAGAATTCGTGAAGAAGGACCTGATCACCACCGCCGTTGAAAACGCCGTGATCCTGGCAAAAGCCGAGGAGCTGGGCCTGATGGACTACAGCGAGGAAGCCCTGGCTGAATTCGAAGCCTCCGCCGCTGAAATGGCCGAGCAGTACAACCAGTCCTACATGTCCTACTACTATCCGGACGCAGAGGAAGTCACCGAGGAAATGCAGGCCGAGGCAGATGCCTATTGGGCAGCCAACGGCATGAGCCATGATGACCTGGTCAAGAGCCTCAAGGATGACGCCGCTTTCAACGCCATCTACAACTATGTGACCAAGGACGTGACCATCACCGATGAGGACGTCGAGGCCGCATACAAGGCCCTGATTGAAGAAAACAAGGCCAACTACACCGATGACCGCACCTACAACTCCGACCGTACCGCCGGTGTTGCCATCGCCTGGAACCCCGAAAACTATCGCGCCGTGAAGCACGTGCTGATCATGTTCAACGACGAGCAGGCCCAGCGCTACTCCGAATTGCAGTCCACGCTTTCCAGCCTGAATGCCGAAAAGGCCGCCCTGGAAGCTCCCGCAGAGGAAACTGAAGAAGTTGAAGAAGTTGAAGAAGCTGAAGAGACCGCCGAACCCCGCACCATCGAGCAGATCAACAGCGATATTGCTGCCTGTGCCACCGAGGTTGAGGCTCTCTACTCCCAGCTGCTGCCCACCGCTGAAGAAGTGATCGCCAAGTTCAACGATGGCGCCGCCTTCGAAGACCTGATTGCCGAATACAATGCCGATCCCGGCATGAAGAGCGGCGTCTCCGCTGAAATCGGCTACGCAGTAACCGACACCGCTTCCTCCTACTGGGAGCAGGCCTTCACCGCAGGCGCCATGGCCATTGCCAACAAGGGTGAGATCAGTGCCCCCGTCTACGGCAGCAACGGCATCCACATCATCTGGTACATGGATGATGTTCCCGCCGGCGAAGTTGCCCTGGATGAAATCCGCGCAGAAATCGAAACCAACGCTCAGGAAGCCAAGCTCCAGACCACCTATGCCGACCAGATCGACGCATGGATGGAAGAGATGAACGTTCAGTTCTTCTTTGAGAACTTCGGCCTCACTGCCGCATAATCTCTAAAACACAGCCGCCCCGACCGGGGCGGCTTTTTTCATGAAAAGCGCCCGTTTCTGCCCTTGCTTCCCTCGTTATCTTATGCTACCATTATCCTATAACCGGAGGTGATGAACATGCAATGGACCCATGAACAGAGGCGCGCCATAGAAACCCGGGATACGAATATCCTGCTCAGCGCCGCCGCAGGCTCAGGCAAGACCACCGTGCTGGTGGAGCGCGTGCTGGAGCTGATTCAGTCCGGCGCAGGCCAGGTAGACCGCATGCTTATCGTCACCTTCACCCGTGCGGCATCCGCAGATATGCGTGCCAAGCTCTCCCGCGAGCTGGGCAAGCGCGCCGCAGAGGGAGACGAGCGCTGCCGCAGCCAGCAGCTCCTGCTGGAGCGCGCCTCCATCTCCACCCTGCACAGCTTCTGCTCCGAATTCCTGCGCACCCACTTTGAAAGCGCCGGAGTGGATCCTGCCTTCCGGGTGCTGGATGACGCCGAAACCCGCCGCATCACCGATGAAGCCCTCGACCAAGCCATCGAGGAAGCTTACGGGGAACCCACGCCCCAGCTCAGCCAGCTGGACTATGCTCGGGGGCCCCGGAACGTGCGCGCCATGGCAGAGAGCCTGCTGCGCGTGCTGGACGAGCGCCCCGGGCCCCGTGCCTGGCTGGAGAATGTATGTTCACCCGATGACGAAATGCGCCAGGCCTGGATCGATGAAATGGTCTATGCCGCCCGCCGGGACATCGACCGTGCACTGCTGCTTTCCCGGCTCGCGCTGGAACATCCGGAATGCAACGCCAACTATGCGCCGGCCCTGGAAAAGGATATCTCTGCCCTGCTGGAAATCCGGCAGATCGCGGAATACAGCCCCCTCTACAAGGCTCTTCACGATTTCAAGCAGGCCTCTCCCGGACGCAAGCGGGATGCAGGCCCCGTGGGTGAAGAGGTGAAAAAGCTGCGCACCGACGCCAAGGGCGCCCTGGAAAAGATCGCCCTTCGTGAAATTGAACTGGGCGTCGCCCTGAAGGAGATGGAGGCGCTGCTGCCCGAGCTGCACGCCCTGTCCGAAATCGCCATGCGCACCCGGGAGCTGCTGGACGAACGCAAGGCGGAGCTTTCCGCCCTGAGCTATTCCGATCTGGAGCACCGCACCCTGCGCGCCCTGGAGGACGCCGATACCGCCCGGGAGCTGCGTGAAAAATACGATTATATCTTCGTGGACGAATACCAGGACACCTCGGATGTGCAGGAAGCGCTGGTTTCCCGCATCTGCCGGGGCAACAACCTGTTCATGGTGGGCGATGTAAAGCAGTCCATCTACCGCTTCCGTCAGGCCGAACCCCGCTTGTTCCTGGAAAAATACCACAATTACAGCCATGGCGAGGGCGGAACCCTGCTGCCCCTGACCATGAACTTTCGCTCCCGCCCGGCCATCCTGGACTTCGTGAATCATATCTTCGAAAGGTCCATGTACGGCGGCGACAGCGAGGTTGTATACGATGAACTGGCACGCCTGAACCACGGCAACAAATCCCTGGAGGGCGGCAGCGTAGATATCCACCTGCTGGAGAGTCCGGACGCAGATGCCGCCGACGAGGCCATCCTCGAAATGAAGGCCTGCGAACGGGAAGCTCTGTTTATCTCCGGGGAGATTCGCCGCATGATGGCCGAAAATCCCGACCTCCATTACCGGGATTTTGCCATTCTGACCCGCACCAAGCGCGGCGTACTGGGACATATGGCCACCATCCTGCTGCAGCAGGGCATACCCGCCTATGCAGACGGCAGTGAAGCCTTCTACGATTCCGTGGAGATCGCGCTGGCCCTGTCTCTATTGAAGCTCACCGCCAACCGCCGAAGCGACATCGAGCTCATCGGCGTGCTGCGCTCCCCCGTAGTGGGTCTCACCGCCGACCAACTGGCACACATCCGCATTGCCCGGCCCGACGTTCCCTTCGCGGACGCCGCAGCGGATTACGCCCGGGATGGGGATGAACTCGCCCAGCAGCTGCAAACCTTCTTTGGACTGCTCAAGAAATGGCAGCTGCTGGCCCTGTGCACCGATCTCGGCATACTCACCCGCACCATACTGGATGAAAGCGGCCTGTACGACTGTGCAGGCGCACTTCCCGGCGGCAAACAGCGCCAGGCCAACCTGAACCAGCTGGTTTGCAACGCCGCCCAGTTTGATCAGAACGTCTCCGGCGCGCTGACCCGCTTCCTGAAGCACACGGAAAAGCTGAAGGAGAGGGGCGACGGCGACGACGCCCACGTGCTGGGCGAAAACGATGATGTGGTTCGCCTGATGACCGTGCACAAAAGCAAGGGCCTGGAATTCCCCGTGGTCTTCGGCGCCATGCTCAGCCGGCGCTACAACAGCCGCGGCGGCAGCGAACTACTCAGCGCTCACAGAAGCCTGGGGCTCGGCTGCCTGTACTGCGATCCCGCGCTGCAAACCCGGCGCAAGACCCTCGCCCAGGCGGCGATCGCCGAATGCACCCGCCGGGAGGACAGGGCGGAAGAGCTGCGCATCCTCTATGTGCTCCTCACCCGTGCCCGGGATTCTCTGGTGCTGGTGGGCAGCGTAAAGGACCACGGCTCTGCCCGTGCCCGCTGGAACGCGCTGAAGGAAACCCCCGGTGCGGCCGGCAGCTACCTGGACGTCATCATGCCCGCACTGGATGAAGAGGGCAGCGGCCTGTGCAGCATTCATATTCACGACAGTCTGACCGCATTGCAGGAGGAGGCCGTTCTTCCACCTGAAGTACCGGCCGCAGCTCCTGCCGCCGAAAATGATCCGCTGCTGCGCGCCCTCCTGTGGACCTATCCTGAAGAGAAGGCAACACACCAGCCGCTCAAGCTCACCGTCACCGGCCTGCTCCGGGAAATCCAGTCCCCGGACGAACAGGAGCCCCTGATCGAGCGCCCGGCCTTCCTCACCGAGGACCC
>JAGBAU010000033.1 GCA_017938785.1 Clostridia bacterium | reverse complement strand
GTGAAAATGCAGACGGCTTTACCATGAACAGCTACTTTATTCAGCACCCGGAAATGGTTCTGGGCACGCTGGCGAAGGAAAATACGCAGTACGGCCGGGAGAGCTTTACCGTCCTTCCGAAAGAGGACGTGAGCCTTGAGGATCAGCTGCATGAGGCGATTGGCCATATCCACGGCACCTATCAGGAGGCGGCGCTGCCCGACCTGGGCGACGACGAAGCGATTGACGAGTCCATTCCCGCCGATCCCGATGTGCGCAACTTCTCGTATTCGGTGATGGACGGCACAGTGTATTACCGTGAGAACAGCCGCATGGTGAAGCCCCACCTGAATCAGACCGCACAGGAGCGCGTCAAGGGCATGATTGCCCTGCGGGATCAGGTGCGCAAGCTGATCGACGCGCAGCTCGATGAGCACGGCGACGGGGAGATTGAACAGCTTCAGCAGGAGCTGAACACTCTGTATGACAGCTTCTCCGCGCGCTTCGGCCTCATCAATGACCGGGCCAACCGCCTTGCGTTTTCGTCGGATTCCTCCTACTACCTGCTCTGCTCGCTCGAAATCCTCGATGATGATCACAAGCTGCTGCGGAAAGCGGATGTGTTTACGAAGAGGACGATCAAGCAGCAGCGCAGCGTCGATCATGTGGATACCTCTGCCGACGCTCTGGCGGTGTCCATCGGGGAGCGTGCCAGGGTTGACCTCGGCTATATGGCCCAGCTGACCGGGAAGAGCGAGGAGGACATCGTTCAGGAGCTGACCGGCGTCATCTTCCGAATCCCCGCCACTGAGGCGCAGTATGTGACGGCAGACGAATACCTGTCCGGTAATGTGCGGCAAAAGCTGCGCGAGGCCAGAACCGCTGCGCAGTCGGACGCTGCCTTTCAGCCCAATGTGACGGCGCTGGAAGCGGCACAGCCCAAGGATTTGGAGGCGTCCGACATTGATGTCCGGCTGGGTGCGACGTGGATTGCGCCGGAGTACATTCAGGAATTCATGTACGAGCTGCTCAATACCCCGTATTACCAGCGCCGTGCCATCGAGGTACACTTCTCGCCCCATACCGCCGAGTGGCGCATCAACGGCAAGAATGTCGTTTCCCGCTCCAATGTCGCCGCGTATACCACCTACGGCACGGACAGGGCCAATGCCTACAAGATTCTGGAGGACACGCTGAACCTGCGGGATGTGCGCATCTACGACACTGTGCAGGATGCGGATGGCAGGGAGCAGCGCGTGCTCAATCAGAAAGCAACCACCCTTGCCCAGCAGAAGCAGCAGGCGATCAAGGACGCCTTCCGCGAATGGATCTGGAAAGACCCTGAACGGCGGCAGACGCTGGTGGCGCAGTACAATGAGCTGTTTAATTCCGTTCGCCCGCGCGAATACGACGGCAGCCACATTGTTTTCGCTGGCATGAACCCTGAGATTTCGCTGCGGGAGCACCAGCGGAACGCTGTCGCCCATGTCCTGTACGGCGGCAACACGCTGCTTGCCCATCAGGTGGGCGCGGGCAAGACGTTCGAGATGGTGGCGGCTGCCATGGAAAGCAAGCGGCTGGGCCTGTGCCAGAAAAGCATGTTCGTCGTCCCCAATCATCTGACAGAGCAATGGGCATCCGAGTTTTTGCGGCTATATCCCTCCGCCAGTATTCTGGTCACAACGAAAAAGGATTTTGAAACCGGCAACCGAAAGAAATTCTGTGCGAGAATTGCCACGGGCGATTATGACGCGGTGATCATTGGTCACTCGCAGTTTGAGAAAATCCCCGTATCGCATGAGCGTCAGGAGCAGCTGCTTCAGGACGAGATTGCTGAAATCATGGAGGGCATCGAGGAACTGAAAAGCAACAACGGCGAGCGCTTTTCCATTAAGCAGCTGGAGAAATCCCGAAAGCAGCTGGAGCTCAAGCTGGAAAAGCTGCGCGCCGAGGATCGCAAGGATGACGTCGTTACCTTTGAGCAGCTCGGCGTTGATCGGCTGTATGTGGACGAGGCGCATTCGTACAAGAATTTGTTCCTCTACACCAAAATGCGCAATGTTGCAGGCATCTCCACCTCCGAGGCGCAGAAATCCAGCGACATGTACATGAAGTGCCGCTACATGGATGAGCTGACCGGCGGGCGCGGCGTGGTGTTTGCCACCGGCACCCCGGTTTCCAACTCCATGACAGAGCTTTACACCATCCAGCGCTATTTGCAGCATGACCGGCTGCAAGAGATGGGTATGGGCCACTTCGATTGCTGGGCAAGCCGCTTTGGTGAAACCACCACCGCGCTGGAGCTTGCCCCGGAGGGGACAGGCTACCGGGCAAGGACACGCTTTGCAAAGTTTTTCAACTTGCCCGAATTGATGAATCTGTTCAAAGAGGTCGCCGACATCAAAACGGCGGATCAGCTCCACTTGCCCACGCCGGAGGTTGCGTACCACACCATCGCCACCAAACCCACGCAGATCCAGCAGGACATGGTGAAAGCCCTCTCGGAACGAGCGTCCAAGGTACACAGCGGTGCGGTCAGCCCGGATGTGGACAATATGCTCAAAATCACCTCGGACGG
>JAGBAU010000310.1 GCA_017938785.1 Clostridia bacterium | reverse complement strand
GCCTCAAAGAGCTCCACATGGCCCTCGCGCTCCCAGTCCATCCAGAAGTTTGCACCCTGGTTGGTTTCACCGTAGGGGAATTCCGCCCAGGCGTTGGGACCCTTGACCATGATGCCCTTCGAATTGCTGAACAGGTTGTCCGGATCGGAAACCACAGAAACCACATAAACGCTGCCTTCGTTGTTCACATCATACAGGTAGCTCTGGGTGTCGATGGAGGAAGGCATATATCCATCCCGGTACACGCGGGTACGCAGGATGGTGGTATTGCTGATGGAAATCGGTCCGCTGTAGAGCTGGGAACCCTGATCGGGGTCGCTGCAGTCCAGGGTGTAATAAATCTGGTGTCCGGCAGGCGCGCTCAGCTCCACGGTGAAGCTGTCGCCGCCCTTAAACAGGCCGCCCTGCACAGAAGCCTGGGCTTCCAGTGCACGCCCGCGGTAATGATTGCCCGTGTTGGCCACGCCGGGCGTGCCCTTTTCAAACAGGAAGAATCCCTCTTCTCCCTGGGCCCGTCCGCAGGATACACCGCCGTACTGATTGGTAAGATATACCGCATCGATCACCTTGCCATCCGGCTCGGCGAGGGTGACGGTGTAATGTCCCTCTGCCGCGAGGGCAAAATCCGCATTGATGAAGCCCTTCAGGGTGGAAACTTCCTGTCCGGAGAGGTAGATGCCCATATACTGGCCCGGCTGGATGATGGTTCCCTGGGGGAACTGCCACTTGCGGGGCTTATGGGAATTATCGGTGAGGCCGTAGTCGCTCAGGTCCACCGCCTGGGAGGAGCCGTTGTAAAGCTCGATCCAATCATACTCCTGTTCGGAAGGAACGGCCATGATTTCGCTGATGTACACGCTGCCGCTCCTGTCTCCAAAGGCAGCGGTATGCGCCTTGCCCGCTGCATCAGCGGTATTCTCCATACCCGGGGTGGGCCCGATTTCTGTGGTCCAGGCGCCGTTGACCAGGGAATACGCCTGGTCGTCCAGAAGCGCAATGGTCTCCAGGGTGGATACGGTCTGGCCGTCCGGCTGGGTAAGATAGATGCACTCGCCGTCGGAGCCGATCTTGAAATCGGTATGCAGGTGGTTGGGGTCGGTCGTACGGTCCAAACCGGAACAATGCACAGCTAAATAGCCGCCTGCAGGCAGGTTCACCGCCGGGAAGGCCCAGTCCTTGAGGGCGTCGCTGGAATCCGCCAGGAACCAGCCCTCCAGGTTCACATCCATCGAAGAAGTATTGTGAATCTCCACATAATCGTGGTATTCGCCGTTTTCATCAGCGAAGTAGAGATTGTTGGAGGCCATGGCTTCCGTGAGCACCAAATCGCCCGGCGCCAGCTGCACGCCGCCATCCAGTCCTTCGCCGGAGTTCTTCAGATCATTGGTTTTTCCGGGAGTTGCGCGGCCGGTTGTCCAGCTGCCATCCTCCATGCGGCAGTAGGCCTCATCCTCGCCCAGCTCAGGAAGCTCAACCATATCCACAGCCTTGCTGTTGGGATTCATCAGCACCAGCTGCTCGCCGCCGGATGCGGAAAGCTTGAAGGGCAGGCTCCATTTTCCTGCCGTAGCCTTCCCCATACCCTCTGCATACAAAACCAGGTATTCGCCCGGCTGCATGGTGTATTCAGGGAAAGTATACATGCGGTTGAAATTGGCGTCCAGCAGCAGGGAATACCTGCCAATCTCCACAGGATCATCGCCAGCATTGGTAATTTCAATCCAATCCGGCACCTCGCCCGCCTCGGTTACCAGGGCAGAGATATTTTCCGCCATCACTTCATTCAGAAGAAGGGTGTTCTCCTCCACCGCCCGAAGATCAGAATCCACGGAAAGCAAACCTTTGGACTGCACATAGAATCCCGCGCCCGTTGCAAGCAGCCCCACCAATACAATCACAGCAAGCAGCCGGACCGGCATACCTTCGCGTCTGCCGACCCAACCCGCATTTTTTGCGGACGGGCGTTTCTTGCCCGCTGCTGCCTTTTTCTTTTTCTTTTGAGCCACGATATTTCCTCCATCTACAGTTCCCCATGCGCAGGGATACAGCTATAGAAAGCCTATTATGACATTTTTATCCTATATAATAATACTCCTTTTTCCGCAAAAGATGACGGCATACTTCGCATATTTATTCGAAGAAAATGTAAAAGTACATAGAAAAAACCCCGATTCTTACGAATCGGGGCTCGGTTTCGGTTCTTACTTGGCGAAATCCACCGCGCGGGTTTCGCGGATGACGTTCACCTTGATCTGGCCCGGATATTCCATTTCCTTTTCGATCTTCTTCACGATTTCGCGTGCGAGGATCAGGGTGCCTGCGTCGTTCACATCCTCGGGCTTTACGACGATGCGCACTTCGCGGCCGGACTGGATGGCATAGCAGGTTTCCACGCCGTCGAAGGAATAGGCGATGGATTCCAGCTTCTCCAGACGCTTGATGTAGTTCTCCAGGGACTCTCGGCGTGCGCCGGGACGTGCTGCGGAGATAGCGTCTGCGGCCTGGATGAGAACGGCTTCCACGGAAGCGGGTTCCACATCGTTGTGATGGGCCATGATGGCGTTGACCACCAGTTCGTTCTCGTGGAACTTCTTGGCCAGCTCGGCGCCGATGGTCACGTGAGTACCCTCGACCTCATGGTCGATGGCCTTGCCGATATCATGCAGCAGACCTGCGCGCTTGGCAAGCTGCACGTCTGCGCCCAGCTCGGCTGCCATGACGCCTGCCAGATGGCTGACCTCGATGGAGTGGCGCAGAACATTCTGGCCATAGCTGGTACGATAGCGCATGCGGCCCAGGAGCTTGACCAGCTCCGGATGGATGCCGTGCAGGTTGGTTTCGAAGATGGCCTGTTCGCCGGCTTCGCGGATCTGGTTGTCCACTTCCTTGCGGGCCTTTTCAACCATTTCCTCGATGCGTGCGGGATGTATACGGCCGTCGGTGATCAGCTTCTCCAGGGCGATGCGGGCGATTTCGCGGCGCACCGGATCAAAGGCGGAGATAATGACCGCCTCGGGGGTATCGTCGATGATCAGATCCACGCCCGTGGCAGTTTCCAGGGTGCGGATGTTGCGGCCTTCACGGCCGATGATGCGGCCCTTCATATCATCGTTGGGCAGCGCAACCACGGATACGGTGGTTTCGGTCACATGATC
>JAGBAU010000309.1 GCA_017938785.1 Clostridia bacterium | reverse complement strand
GTCAACCGTGCTCTCACGGGTAAGCCCCGCGTCAAAGAGGAAACCCGGCAGCTGGTCATTGAAACAGCGACGAAGATGGGATTCAAGCCCAATGCGCTGGCACGATCCCTGGCCCGCCGTCAGCTGAGACTGGCTGTGATCGGCTTTACCAGCTTTTCTGAATTCCATGAGCCCTTCCTCAGAGGCGCCCGTGATGCGGGTCAGGAACTGGTAGATTACAACGTCATGGTAGACTACTTCAGCTATGATGACGGCGCGACCAACACGCCTGAATCGGACCGCTTCCTGGAGGATACGCTGCACCGGATTGCCGATGAAGGTTATGACGGCGTACTCGCCCTGGCCAGACATACGGACACCTTCCGACTGCTGCGGGAACGCGGAATCTATGTGGCCACGGCAGTTAACGATATTGAGTCCGGGATGCGGAATTTCTATATCTGTTACAACGGCTTCGTGGCAGGCCACATTGCCGCAGAGCTGATTTACCGCTGGATGCCGGACAAGACCCGCCCTGTGGCTATTGCATCTGGTTTTCAGGGCATGGGTATCCATGATCAGACGGTCCGCGGTTTTCAGGAGCAGATGAAATCCATGCCCCTGAACCTATGTTCCATCTGTTACAACATGGACAACGAAGATATTGCTTATGAGGGCACCTGCCGTTTGCTGGAGGCGGTGCCGGACCTGGGCGCTATTTACATCAACTCCTTCAACTACCGCGGCGTTATCCATGCGGTACAGGAAAAGGGGATGGCGGGGAAGATGCTGCTCATCACTTCGGACATCAGCAATGAGCTTCGCCGGTTGATCGAAGGTGGTATCGTGGCAGCCTCTATTTTCCAGAATCAGTATGAGCAGGGCAGGCGCGGCCTGCACAGCCTGTATCATGCGCTGGATACATCCGAGACGGCGGAGGAGTTGATCGCCATCGATCCGCAGATTATTTTGAACAGCAATCTTTCATTGTTCTGAAAAACTGAATTGTTTTTATGCGAAAACCCACCGTTGTTGTGCACAATGGTGGGTTTTTACACTGTTTCCATAGGGGAAAACTGGGTTTTTTATGGTAATTTACTACAAAAATTTAGAAATGCTATTTACAAAAATAACTTTGTGTGCTACAATCCGAATTGTAAGCTGGTTTTGAAAGTTTCGGATTTGTGTTTGAATTTGCGTAACCGATTACACTAAAAAAGCCAGAAAAAGAGCATTAACGGCTTCTTAACAACTTTGGCTCGACACTGAAGCCGCTAACATTGAATTTTCCCGCTGCGTGCGGGTAAATAAGTAAAAGGAGGAACTCCACATGAAGAAGATTCTGTCCCTGGTTCTCATGATGCTCCTGGTTCTTGCCCCCATGGCAATGGCCGCGGACTTCGACCCCGCAGATTACCCGGTAGCTATCGCAATGGATAGCATGAACCATCCCGTACACCGCATTGTACAGCTTGGCTTCCTGAAGGCTGCTGCTGCTCTGGGCTACACCGATGCTCAGGTTATCGGCACCGAAGGCGGCGACGCATCCGAAGTTTTCGCAGCTGCTGAAGCTTTCGCAGCTGAAGGCGGCGCAGGCCTGCTGCTGTGGGCTGGCGACTCCGGCTGCTACGAGACCGTTGCTTCCGTTGGCTCTCAGGGCGTTGTAGTTGGTATCCCCCACTTCAACCACAAGCAGGAAGACGGCACCTATCCCGAAGGCCTGGCCTTCAACATGGCTTGCGACCCGGTTCTGTACGGCAAGCAGGTTGCTGAGCTGATGGCTGAGAAGCTGTCCGGCAAGGCTGGTTCCGTGGCTCTGACCCAGAACACCAAGAACGTTACCGAAAATGCTGCTACCGATTCCTTCGTAGCAACCTGGGAATCCCTGGCTGGCACCTATGATCTGGACGAGATCAAGGTTCTGCCCGTTGAACTCGAAGGCGGCGTAGTTGACTCTGCAACTGCCATCAACCTGGGCATCCTGCAGGCCAACCCGGACCTCATCGGCGCATTCGGCACCACTGGTAACTCCCCCATCACCTGGGCAGACGCCGCTTCTAAGGCTGGCAAGGCCGACGGCGAACTCGTTCTGGTTGGTATGGACGCCACCGAAGGCAACCTGGACTACCTCGAGGCCGGCAAGGTTGCAGCTATCGTTGCACAGCCCCTGTATCAGGAAGCTTACAAGACCATGGAATACCTCGATGTGATCTTCCGGGGCGGCGAAGTTCCCGCTTGGACCGATCTGGTAGCTCCCGTTGTTACCGTTGATGGCGAAGGCGAAAACGGCCTCGAGTTCCATCGCGGCATCGCTGCTGAAGTTGCTACCTTCTTCGAATAAGATTTATCTGAATCCGGCTTTTGCCGGGATCTAAAAAACCGGGGTTGCCTTTGCCCGTGCAAGGGCAGCCCCATTTCTATTCCTTTGATCCGAAGAGAGTTAAGAAATTGCCCACTTGGGGCAGCAAAGCAATACCGGGATGCCCTTGCGGCTGCCCGAATAGGAAAGACGGGTGATTTATGTGAACTACGTTCTGGAGGCAATCGAAATCACCAAGCGGTTTCCGGGCGTTCTGGCCAACGATAAAATCTGTCTGAACGTCAAGGCCGGCGAGGTGCTTGGACTGATTGGCGAAAACGGCGCTGGTAAATCCACGCTTTTGAAGGTGCTCAACGGCATCTATCCCCATGGTACATATACGGGAACGCTCAAGCTCAACGGCGAAGAGATCAAGCCCACCAGCCCCAATGATGCTATGCGGCTGGGTATTGGTTATGTACCGCAGGAAATCAACGTGCTCAAATATTTCTCTGTTGCAGAGAACATCTATATGTCGGACCTC
>JAGBAU010000308.1 GCA_017938785.1 Clostridia bacterium | reverse complement strand
GGTCAACGGGAATATCGTGGGCCTCGACCTCCAGATACTCCTTCATCTGGAAGGGATAGCACAGCGCCACCAGCTTGTGATGGGGATGTTCCTCCAGGTACTTGTCGTAAAAGCCGCCGCCATAGCCCACGCGGTGGCCCTCCGGGTCGAAGGCGAGGCCGGGCATCAGGATCAGGGCCTGTTCGTCGTCGGCCACGGGTTCATCATAGGTGGGTTCGGGAATGTCCCAGCCGCCGGGAGCCAGCTGGTCGAAGCTGTCCATCCAGAGGAACTTCATGGTGTCACCGTAGACCTTGGGCACAGCAACCTTCTTGCCGTCCGCCCAGGCGCGCTTCACGATCTCCCAGGTGCGCACCTCCTGATTGTAGGGGAGGTAGACGTACACGGAAGCGGCGTTCCTGTAATATTCGGTATTGCAGAACTTTTCGGTCAGATCGGTGCTGTAGGCTTCAATCTGCTCCACGGTCATGGCACGCTTGAGCGCGCCCACTTCCTTGCGAAGTGCTTTCTTGTCCAGCATAATATCACCTGTAAAAACGGGAGAGGCTTTCGCCTCTCCCAATTTAGATGTGTTTGGAATTACATCAGGGGTTCCATGCCGAGAACCGGATGGCCCTTCTCAGACAGGAAGGCGTAGAGCTCTTCCATATCCTCGGTAACGGTCTCGTCAGCGATCATGTCGCAGAAGTTGTCGATACCGTACATTTCCTTAGCGGTTTCGTTCAGGCGCTCAGCAACCTGCTCCTTCAGAGCCTTGGGCAGCCATACGATACGGCCGGGGCCGCCTTCAGCAGCCATGAACTTCTTGGAAGCGATGAAGTGCTTGCCGTGGCCCATGAAGCCGGGGGTCTGCACGCCGCCGCCGGTCATGGAAGCCATCTCGGAGAAGCTCATGCCCAGGGGGGTCATGCCGGCATGTTCGCGGTTAACGATAACAACGCCGTTGGAGAGGGGCTCGATGCCGCAGATGCACTCGAAGCAGCCGCAGGAGGTCATCGGGTCTTCCATGATGGAGTACAGGGTTACGTGCTCCAGAGCACCGTGGCTGTACTGCTGTACGGCTTCGTCTACGTCCTCGTAGCGGCCGACGCGCTCGTCGATCATGCGGGTCTTGGTAACGATCTGGCAGGGACCCTGGGGATCCAACTCGTTGGTGGCCTTTGCATCCAGCCAGGATACAGCGCCGCACAGACCCAGACGCTCGGGGGTAACGATACATACGTGAGAGGGGGAGAAGGCCTGGCACAGGATGCAGGTGTAGAATACGTCTACAGATTCATCGGTCAGGGTGCGCAGACGCTCGTCGCGCTTGTTGAAGGTCTCATTACCCATGGCGCGCATTTCGGCGACCTTTGCGGGGTCGGTGTAGATGCGAACCTGGCACTTGTCAACAACAGCGTCGAATTCGGACTTGATCTTGGCGTAGAGAACTTCGCCGATGTGCTTTGCGCGGAAGCCTGCTTCGAAAGCAGCATCGCTTACGCGGATGCGGATCATGTCGCGCTGACCGGTGTGCATGACGCCTTCAACGCAGTTCAGCCAGCTGTGGAACTTACGCTCCATAACGCCTTCGAAGTCGGTCTGCATGTTCTTGCCGGCAACGTCAACGACGTAAGCGCAGGGGATCTTGGAGCCGAACTCGAACTGATCGAAGTCGGGGCCTTCCAGGATGATGGCATGGTCTTCGATTTCGTGGGCTTCCTTGGTCTGAACCAGCTCGATGCTGTCCACGCGGGAGCCGTCGATTTCGATCTGCATGTTCTTGCGGCGGATGATTTCGCCTTCGAATGCGGAGGAGAATGCCACGGGGATATCGATCTTGGTAACCTTGATCTTGATGCCGCGTGCTTCGAGGGAGGTCTCGATCCAGTCCTTGGTATCGGTGTGGATGATCAGGGACTTCGGAACTGCCCACATATCCTCGGTATCGTTGGTGATTACGGGGAAGCCGAGCTTGATGGCGCCGGCGCCGCAGGCAACAACGATGTCCTTAACGGGAGCATAGGCGTTAACGAACGCATTGATGCGGTCGAAGGTGTAACGATGGAATGCATCGCAGTCGCCGGGCTCGGTGGCGCCGAAGATCATGCATGCACGGGTAACCAGGGAGATGATGTGGCCAACGGACCAGATCTCTTCGCCAACCGGAACAACACGGACCGGGAAACCGGTGGCCATGCCTGCGCCGTGAATCTGATCGATGATGCCGCCGATCATGAATACGAAGATACCGCGGCTCTGATAGCCCTTAACGATCTCAACTGCTTCTTCCTGGGAAGGAGCGGGGCCGATCATTACGACGAAGCCGGGGATGTCCTTGGTTACGAGCGGAACGCCCAGTTCGCGCACTTCAGCGTCGGTGAAGTGGCCGTGATACTGAGTGCCCTCGTAGGGAGCGGGGTTGCGGGCATACTTACATGCCTCGATGACTTCTGCGCAGCAGGCGGTAGCAACACCAGAGTCGAAGATAGACTTGGTCTTGTACTCGCGGCCCATCATGGCGCGCAGCTGAGCGAGAGCTTCCTTCAGCTCGCCCAGGGTGGTCACCTTCTTGCCCAGGTATGCATAGATGCAAGCCAGGAAGTAGGCGGTGTCGGGCATGGTCATGGGGGCGGATTCGCCCAGTTCGGCGATAACATTATTCAGTTCCGCTTCTGCCTTGAAGTACATTTCGTCGGAACCGCGGAAAACTCTGTCAAACAGACCCATTTATGTGTCCATCCTTTCCATGTATCATTTTTTCTCGTTGTCGATGCGATCCTTAATCGCCCGAATTTCTTCAACTGCCTTCGCACTCACATCGTAGGGGCTGATGCCGCGGCGGTCCGCGTCAATGACTTCTGCGTTGTAGTGGATCATGCCCAGCAGGTCTTCCTCAGGAATGCGGCTGCGCAGGTAGGCTTCATCTTCCTCATCGCGAACCTTGTTGGCCACCACGCGTACGCGGGTTACGCCGATGTCGCGGGCCAGCTGCTTGACCTTTTCATAGGTCTGGATGCTGCGGGCGCCGGGTTCGATGACGACGATGAACTGGTCCATCAGGCTTGCGGTGCCGCGGGCCAGATGTTCAAGGCCGGCTTCCATGTCCATGATGACCACGTCGTCCTTGCGGAAGACGAGGGAAGCCAGGATCGACTTGAGCATCACGTGCTCGGGGCATACACATCCGGAACCGCCGGTTTCGACGGTGCCCATCACGAGCAGCTTTACGCCGTTGATTTCCTTGGCGTAGGTATCCGGAATGTCGTGTACCTGGGGATTGAGCTTGAAGAATTTGTTCAGGCTGTTTGCGCCCGTGCGTTCTTCCACCAGCTTGCGCATCTTGGAGATGGGAACGATGGAGTTAACCTCCTCCTCGGTAAATCCAAGCGCGAGGCCGAGGTTGGCGTCCGGATCGACGTCCGCCGCCAGCACGGTGCGTCCTTCGCTTGCGTACAGTCTTGCAAGGGTAGAGGAGAGCGTGGTTTTGCCAACGCCGCCCTTGCCTGTAATCGCAACTTTCATATTACAAAGATCCTTTCGGGGTTAATTGCCGGGATTAGATGCCCAGAGCAGCACGCTTCTGTTCGATGCACTCCATCATCTTGTCGCCGAGCTTTTCGATATCGGTTTCGACAACGAACTTTGCGCCGACCCACTTTTCCAGCTCGCCCTGCAGGATGGCTTCAACGCCAGCGCCGCCGGCAGTGTAGGGGTTAACGCCGAGGAAGGTTTCGATACCGGTGGAAACAACGTAGTTACCGATGGACACGGCCTTTTCAGACATGTACTCGGGAGCGCAGCCCACGACCGGAACCTGAGCGATATCAATGCCCCAATCCTTGGCGATATCAGCAGCCAGGATCATCATACGGGAGATATCAACGCAGGAGCCCATGTGCAGTACCGGCGGGATGTCGACCAGTTCGCAAACGCGCTTCAGGCCTTCGCCGCACAGTTCCTTGGCTTCCTTGCTGAGCAGACCGGCCTTGGCGGCAGCCTGAGCGGAGCAGCCGGAAACGATAACGATGATATCGTTGGCGATCAGCTTCTTCATCAGCTCGATATGGGCGGTGTCGGGACGTACCTTGGGGTTGTTGCAGCCTACCATTGCAACTGCGCCGCGCAGAACGCCGCTCTTCACAACGTCGATCAGGGGCTTGGTGGTGCCCAGCTCATCAACGTGGCTGTTGGTAACGCCGTCCAGGCACTTCTTGATGGCCTCTACGGAGTAACCTACGGTTGCGGTGGTCTTCAGCTGCGGGATGTTGACCAGCTCTTCCTTGCGGTTTACGAAGTTGCGAACTGCCATTTCGACGATCTTCTTCGCATTTTCGCCTGCGGTTTCCTCATGGAACTCGATGAACTCAGAGTCGGGCATGCGGGCGATCTGGCTGGTGGTAACGAACTTGGTGTGGAAGCACTTGGACAGGGGGCCCAGAGCGGGGAAGATGCACTGGATGTCGCAAACGATGGCTTCGCAGGCACCGGTCAGAACAACGGATTCCTGGCTCAGGAAGTTACCGGCCATGGGGATACCATGACGCATGGTGACTTCGTTGGCGGTGCAGCATACGCCGGCGATGTTGATGCCCTTGGCGCCCATTTCCTTGGCCAGAGCGATCATCTCGGGATCCTGAGCGTAGAACACGATCATTTCGGACAGGGACGGATCGTGGCCGTGCACGATGATGTTGACCATGTCCTTTTCCATAACGCCGATGTTGGCGGTGGTGTCAATGGGCTTGGGAGTGCCGAACAGAACGTCGGACAGTTCGGTACCCATCATGGAGCCGCCCCAACCATCGGACAGACCTGCGCGCAGGGACTGCTTGATCAGAGCATCAGCCTGAGAGGAGCAGCCCATGTGGGTCATATGCATGGCGGTGGAGATTTCGCGGTCGATGGCGCGGGGCTCGATGCCCAGCTCTGCCCATACCTTCTGGCGCTGCTCGGGAGCACGCTTGAGGAAGCGCTGGGTGCCGAAGGGCTTGCCGTACTCTTCCAGGCCGATCAGGGCGACTTCGTGGGCCAGATCATAGATGTCCTTGCCTTCGGTTTCCAGGCCCCATTCCTTTGCGATGGTGATCAGCTTGGCGGGATCCTTAACCTTGTAGTTGCCATCGGGAGAGGCCAGGTGCAGGGTGTGGGCGATGCCGCGGCCGTGGTCAGAGTGAGCTGCGGTGCCGCCTACGGTGAAACGCAGGTAGTTACGGGCAACGATACCGTCTGCATCGCAGCCGCAGATGCCGCGGGGGCTCTTCTTAGTGATGCGGCAGGGGCCCATGGTGCAGATGCGGCAGCAGATGCCTTCCTCACCGAACTTGCAGTGCGGGGTCTGGTTCTTCACGCGCTGCTGCCAGGTGTCGGCGCCTACTTTTGCAGCGGTTTCGAGCAACGCGTCGGTTGCTGCTTCCATCTGCTCAATCGTGATAAAGGTCTTATTCATTTCCATCAGAGCTTCTTCCTCCCAAACATTATTTGGTGAAACAATTTGACGTCCGTGTGGGTGACTATTCTGAGCGGGGCCGCTAGGACACGCACCCCTCCCCATGAAGGGAGGTTTGCACCCGCCCCACCGGATTACCAACACGGCATAGTAACCCGATCATGGATAATATTATTGTATCAAATTGGGTTCATAAAGTCAATGGCATATCCCCCTCAGGGGCTTTTTTTCCGACGAAAAATGACAAAAAATAAACGATTGGTCAGACCGATTTCTGCGCAATTTGAAATATTGCATCATATATTGAAATTTTCCGCCGTTTGTGCATTTACTTTTCCGGCCAAAGCGTGTATAATAAACAAAGAGAGAAGTATATTACTACGGAGGTATCCCGAATGAAGAAGCTTAATGTCCGCAAGGACGAGCGCTGCATGGCATGTCTGAGCTGCGTCATGGCCTGCTCCGAAGCATTTTATAAGGTGGCTGATCCGGCCAAGTCCTGCATCCAGATCGTTGAAAAGAACGGTCAGCCCAAGGTAAACAACTGCATTCAGTGCGGCAAGTGCATGCGCACCTGCGAGCACGAGGCCATCACCCAGAACCCCAAGACCGGCGTTTACATGATCAACAAGAAAAAGTGCGTCGGCTGCGGCAAGTGCGTTGAAGCCTGCCCCATGAAGGTCATGGTTCTGGAAAACAACATCGCCTCCAAGTGCATCGCCTGCGGCATCTGCGTAAAGGCCTGCCCCGTGGAACTGCTGGAGATCATCGAAAAGTAATCTTCGCAAAAAAACACCGCGTTCGTTTGAACGCGGTGTTTTTTATATCAAGAGAGCCATCCCGTTCGGGATGGCTCTCTTGGTTTATTTTAACCGATGGCGGTGGAAGCGCCGTCGCTGACGAAGGGCTCGGATGCGGGTTCAACAACATCCTCTTCGGCTGCAACCTCAGTTTCCGCCTCGACTGCATCTTCAGTGCCTGCAATGTTGGCGGGGCTGGAGAACAGATCGGGGGTGGCGGCGATGGCCTTGTTCTTCACGGTGATGCTTTCGTTCAGCTCGTGGAAGGAATAGGCCTTCTTGCCATCAGCGGTCTGGTAGTAGAGGATCAGACCAAGATCGTAGATGCCGTCTGCATACTGGTTGACGGACAGGATCACATCGAAATCACCCTTGGCGGGGTTCTGGCACAGGGCGCCCTCGTGGGTCATACCGCTGATGCCTTCAACCATGCTGGCCTTGTAAGCGATGTGCTTGCCGCTATCCTGGTCGGTGACGATCAGGAAGGCTGCGCACTTGGCGGCGTTGAAGCTTTCCTCATTGATGTAGCCGTAGCCCTGAATCTGAACATACTTGTTGTCGTTGGGTTCGGAGACATACAGGTTGGTGATGCCGACTTCCGCACCAGTGGTGGGCTCGGGAACCTTGAAGCCGGACTTGCGCAGCTTGCTGAGCTTCTTGGCGGGAATCTTGGTGGGTTCCGGAGTGGGTGTGGGAGTGGGAGTGGGTTCGGGCGTGGGGGTCGGCTCCGGAGTGGGCGTCGGGATGGGAGTGGGAACCGGGGTGGGGGTGGGCTCCGGAGTGGGAGTCACGGTCAGATCCACCAGCAGTTCATCCCCGCCCTGAGGTTCGGTTTCAAACTGGATATCGGTATCCGCAACGGGAACGGGCGTTGCGTCGGGGCTGGCGGTCATTTCAACATAGGGACGCATGGAAACGTCGGGATTGGCCAGCTTGTCGGAATAATCCACGGTGCCGACGAAGAAATAGAGCACGCCCAGCACGATGGCGATGAAGATCAGGCCGATAAAGAAGCGGAGCACGGCCATGCCTTTGCCGTTGCGCTTGTAACCCTTTTGCATGTGTGTATCCTCCCCAAAAAGAGATTCATAATGAAAGAGATTCATAGATACTAACATATTAATCAGCGGCTTTTGAAAAGTCAAGCGGATTGGTGAGAAGTAGAAATATTGTTACAAACGCACGCTTTCCGCCGCAAATGAAAACACCGGAGCACTCAACTCCGGTGTTCTATTTTACAGCAGGGGTTTCAGGTATGCGCCGGTACTGCTGGCCTCGCATGCAGCCACTTCCTCGGGCGTGCCGGTGGCTACAATCGTACCGCCCCGGTCGCCGCCCCGAGGACCCAAATCCACGATGTAGTCGGCGGTCTTGATCACATCCAGGTTGTGCTCGATGACGATCAGCGTGTTGCCGCCGTCTGCCAGGCGGTGGAGTACTTCATTGAGCAGTGCAACGTCCGCAATATGCAGGCCGGTGGTGGGTTCGTCCAGCACGTACAGCGTGCGGCCGGTGGCCTTGCGGGAAAGCTCAGTGGCAAGCTTGATGCGCTGTGCCTCGCCGCCGGACAGGGTATCCGAACTCTGGCCCAGCTTCACATAGCCCAGGCCCACATCGTGCATGGTCTGCAGCTTATTGGCCAGGCGGGGCAGCGGCGCAAAGAATTCCAGCGCCTCGTCCACGGTCATGTCCAGAACGTCGTAGATGCTCTTGCCCTTGTACTTTACCTCCAGCGTCTCGCGGTTGTAACGCTTGCCGTGGCAGACCTCGCAGGGTACGTATACGTCCGACAGGAACTGCATCTCGATTTTGAGAATGCCGTCGCCGGAGCAGGCCTCACAGCGGCCGCCCTTGACATTGAAGGAGAAGCGGTTGGGCTTGTAGCCGCGGGCCTTCGCGTCCGGGGTGGAGGCAAATACATCGCGGATCATGTCGAACAGGCCGGTGTAGGTGGCAGGGTTGGAGCGGGGTGTTCTGCCGATGGGGCTCTGGTCGATGAGTATGGCCTTGTCCAGCTGCTCCACCCCCAGGATTTCATCATGGTCGGCGGCCTTCGAGCGGGCACGGTTCAGGGTCTTGGCCAGGGACTTGTACAGGATTTCATTCACCAGCGAGCTCTTGCCCGAACCGGATACGCCGGTGACGCAGCACAGCACGCCCAGGGGCAGGTTCACGTCGATGTTTTTCAGGTTATTCGCCCGTGCGCCCTTCACCGTGAGCCATCCACTGGGTTTGCGGTGGGACTTGGGCAGGGGCACGATGCGCTTGCCGCAGAGGTACTGGCCGGTGATGGAATCCGGGCAGGCCATCACCTCTTCAGGGGTGCCTGCGGCCATGATATGTCCGCCGTGCACGCCTGCGCCGGGGCCGATGTCCACGATATAATCCGCCGCCAGCATGGTGTCGCTGTCATGCTCGACCACGATCAGGGTGTTGCCCAAATCACGCAGGTGGCGCAGGGTGCCCAGCAGCTTTTCGTTGTCGGACTGGTGCAGGCCGATCGAAGGCTCGTCCAGGATATACAATACGCCCGTCAGGCCCGAGCCGATCTGGGTGGCCAGGCGGATGCGCTGGGCCTCGCCGCC
>JAGBAU010000307.1 GCA_017938785.1 Clostridia bacterium | reverse complement strand
CATGCCTGCGATATGCAGCTGGGGCAGGTGTTCATTGCCAACGGCTGGGAACGGCCCGAGGGCATGTGCCAGAGCGCATGGGACAGCATGTCCGCCTTCGTGATGACCCTTTCCCACGGCGGCGAGAATTTCTACGATGGCTGGATGAAGAATCCCAAATCCGCCATGATCTCCTGCAACGACGGCTTCCGTCCGGTTTCCTTCCTGATTGAAACCTTGGACGAGGATGCGGATTGATGTTTCAGACGGCCTGAACCGGTTTATCTAAAAACAAAAACAGATAGACAGGAGAGACGTATGGCAAGATATGAACTGATCATTGAGCGCAAGCAGCCCACCTGCGGCGGTCGCGCTCCCACCAGCAGCGACGTGCGCATGGTTGAAACTGTAGACCCCATGGCCTATGTGCAGGAACAGGAGCCCAATCTGGCTCTGGAAAAGACCGAAGAAAACGGCGTGATTACCATCTCCGGCGTCAAGAACGGCCTGTGGTTCAAGTATGAATTCACCGAGGACTGAATCCACATATGAAAAAGCAGAAGCATGTGCTTCTGCTTTTTCAATACATATTCAAATAACATCCGGCGATGCATAATTGTATGCATAGAATCACCAGATCAAAGAAGGTGGACTGGCTCTTGTTTCCGGGTTTCTTTTTGTACAGTATGAATGCACAGCCGTAATCGCGCTTGTGACTGATGCAGTAGGAAATGAAGGTACATATTCCGAAAAATACAGTACAAAGGGACAGAACGATGCTTAACCCCAATCTCATTGGCAGCCATACCAGCAGCAGTTCGCTTGCCATATAAAGTGCGGCAAGGATGCATACCCGCATGTTCAAGCGCAGGGCAAAATCCTGCCTGCGGACGGTGCGTACATCGGTGTACAGCAGCCATACGATGAACTTCGGCTGTCTGCCCGTATCCAACGGTGCATATTTGCCCCGACCATAGCGAATCATATTTCGGATATCGTGAGCGCGTTCACACAGGTTCCAGCGGCATATCGATACAAACAACAGGTTGAACAGGTAGAAAGATGCCCGCGCTGCCCACATTTCCCAATGAATATCCATGAATCCTCCTAAGGGTAATTCTGGAATCCATTATAAATCCGGGATACATGCTTGTCAATCTGCGAAAAGAGGACGGTTCTCGTCCTCTTTTATTTCTTCTTTCCAAACAAGCCCGCCGTCATTTCACCTGCGCCGCTCTTCATCTTGCTCCATGCGCCGCCGATGCTGCCTGCGGAGAACATGGCATAGATGGCTGCGCCTACGATGGCGATGCCGATGGCCCAGCCGATACCTTTGGCGGCATTGCTGTTCTTCTCTCCGGTGGCGGCGGAGGCTGTGCCGCCGAAGAGCACATCGTCGATCACATCCGCCATATACTCCGTGGCGGAGATGGCCTTTTCCTTTTCAATTTCATGGGTGCCGAATTCCAGCAGGATGGCCTGGGGATAGAGCTCCTGGTTGTAGTTGCCCTTGCCGATATAGATATCCTTGATCAGTCCCGGATAGGCCTCGTCCGCTGCGGACTTCAATCGCTGGGCGAAGGCCTTGTTTTCGGCGGAATTCTGGTTGGAACGGCCCACGAACAGGCGCACCATGCTGGTATCCTCGCCGTCGACTTCGGTTTCGTATTCCTCCGCGTCCACACCGTCCCGGTGGATGTCGATGATGGCGTCGGGCATCTGCTTCACATATTCCTCAACCGTGGAGCGGCTGCGGTTGTAGGCGTCCGCATCATGGGGGAGGAAGGATTTTTCAGAGTATTCTACGGTGATGCCCTTCTTCTCCAGGTTTTCCTTCAGCGCGTCGCCCACATCGTAGATACCCGCATTCTCCCATAGGCTGGATGCGCCATCGCTGGGCACATAGGATTCATCCGAATGGGTGGAGTACATGCAGATGAGCTTGTCGTCGTTCTTTTTGGCAGCCTGTGCGCTCATGAACACGGCAAAGGTTTCGGCGTCGGGAATGGATGGCCCCAGGTCTTCCGCTGTGGCGGTGCACAGGTTGTCGTCCACGAAAGCGATGCGGTAGTGACGGTTGTTGCCGGAGATATATTCATCCCCTTCATACATGCGGCCGGCCCGGCGTGTGAGCACCTCACCGTCGGCATTGAGCAGGGTATAGATGCAGTCTCCATCGTTTTCGGCCCGTGCACCGGAAACCAGTGCCAGCAGGCCCAACAGGAGGATGGCGATTTTCTTCATCGAACTTCCTCCTCCTTTACGAATTCTCCGTTGCGGAAGATGCGGGTGGGACGCTGAGTGCCGCGCTTCATGCGCTCGATGATTTCGCCCAGCAGCTCCGCCAGCAGTACGCCCACGAGACCCGCTACGATGATACCGTCAAAAGCGCCTGCGCCGCCCAGGATGAAATCCTGTTCCACGCCCTTCGACCATACGTAGACGGCGTTAGCGGTGTTGGAGAGCATCATGCCGATCACGCCCGCGATGAACGCGCAGCGGCGGGAACGGCCGAAGATATAGGCGATCAGGCCCGCAGCCAGGCCATAAAGGATGATGGGATCCACGGTGATGGTTTCCGGTTCATCCGGTGCAAACCAGCCGATGGCAAAGATGGCTGCGCCCGTGGCCAGGGAGGCGAGGATGCAGCGCCAGCGTTCCCAGGCTGTGTCGGCCTTGATGAACAGGTAGATGCACAGTGCCAGTGGAATCACGGCGCCGCCCAGGTTGAAGGCGAAGACGGGCGTTATGCGGATGTCCGGCACAAAGCCCAGCCCGATGATCAGAGCGATAAACAGAAGCGCCAGCTTATCATTCAGGCGTAGGCGGTCCAGGATGCGTTGTCCCACGCCCAGCAGGATCAGGATTGCTACAATGATCAAAAGTATCATGCCGATGGTCATGATTTTCCCTCCAAATGTGTGTTTGCAAGTATTATGACCGTTTGGCGGAATTTGAAACGGCAATTCAGAAATTGGTAATTGACAGGATTGAAATTGCTTTCTATAATTGAAACATCAATTTGAAACGAGGATAAGAATGGAAATTCGCTATAAAAGAACCTATCTTCCCACGAAGGGAAAGCGATATACTGCGGGCGAAATTCAGGCCATGCTGGGCTATGCCGTGGAGGCGGCGGATCCCCGCCCTGCGCTGAAGGATGGAAAGCTGGCGCCCGGCGAAATTTGCATGATGCTCTTCGGCATTACGCCCGAAGAATATGCATGGAAAGATTCCGATCCCAGGGCGCTGGATCAGCTTGTGGATCAGCTTTGTAAGCAGATCCCGGCGGATCGCCTGCTGGGCTGGCGCATCTGCGATCTGAAGGGAGCAGTTGTGCAGAAAAATGTGCAGCTCAAGACCGGGGATTCCATCGATGGCGGTGCATTTGCCGCGCTTGTGAAGGAAAAGATTCGCAAGAGCATGACCGGCCCCATCGATGATGTGATTCGAGAGAGCCGCAGGCTGCAGAACCTGTGCGCGGATAAGAACGTGCCCGAGGGTGTGAAGCAGGATTGGCAGGCCGCCCGCGCAGAACTGGGCAAGGCCATTTTGAGCCTGGAAAAGGTGTATGTGGTGGATGAACTGCTGGTGGGCGGCCGCTGGCCCGCCGTCGGCTTTGACGGAAGAATTGAAATCTTCACCACCCGCGAACGCGCCGAGCGCATCAAGCCTCAGATCACTGCTGCCATGGGCGGCGTGGAGATTTGGACCATACGCGAACTGCCGGGAACGGAGATCGTGAACTACCTGCGCAACTGCGGCATGGATGGCCTGAACGCCCTGCGCGTGGACAATGGCTTCGCAGCGGCGGAGCTCAGCCTGAAGGATTTCATGCCGGATTTCATGAGCGAAAACATCACCCTGCGCAGCTTCATGATCCGCGAAATTGAAGCAGGTATGCGCATGAACAAGCTCAGGGAGATGAAGGCGGAGGAGAAGCACCTGCGCAGCTGCCTGGAGGGCATGCTCACCTTCCGCAATTTCGCCTGGCGCGAAATCGGAAATGCCACCCTCTATGCCCTGTGCGCCGGCGGTGCGCGAGAGAAGTGTGTGGTGCTGAATGCCAAGGATGGGGGAGAGCGGATGCTTGCCGTCTTTACGGATCGCATGCGCGCAAATTCCTTTGCCCAGAAGGTGGATGGAAATCCTGTACCGGTTGCCATGAAGTTCGGCGAACTCACACTGCGCGCCCAGGCTTTCGGCGGTCTGATGGTGGATATAGGCGTGCTGAACTACCGTCTGCCCAAGGCGGAGTTTGAAAAGGTGAAGGAATTGCGGAGCAAGCCGCCGGTGGTGGTGCGTGTGCAGCAGCCTGAAGCAGAAAAGCCTGCGCCCCAGCCCAGACAGCCTGCGGAGGATATGGGCAGCCTGCCCAATCCCGATGATTTCGATGCTCCGAAGGTTCAGCGTGAACCGGAGGCGAAACAGTCGGAGCTTCCGGAACCCGAGAAGCCGGAGAAGAAGGGATTTTTTAAGAAGCTGTTCGGCAAATAAGTGCATGCCTGAACACCTTTAACAATGAAGTCTTATAATAGAAGCAACAAATGCCCGCTTGCGGGAAGAGGAGAGATACAGATGAAAACAGCGCTGATCATTCCGGCGTACAAGCCCGATAAGGAGATGCTTGAGCTGCTGGAGCGCTTTCGTGGAAATGAAGATTTCTGTCCCGTAGTTGTGGATGACGGCAGCGGCGAGGCTTTCGAGCCCATCTTTGCAGCCGTCCCGGATTTTGCCGTACTGCTGCGCCATGAGGTGAACCGCGGCAAGGGTGCTGCCCTCAAAACCGCCATCACCTACGTTCTGGAGAAGATGCCCCAGTGCGAACTGGCCCTCACCGCCGATGCGGATGGCCAGCACCGCTATGAGGACATCGTGATGGTCAACGAAGCCGCGAAGAAGCGCCCCAACGATCTGGTGCTGGGCAGCCGTAAGTTCGACGGCGATGTTCCCTTCCGCAGTCGCTTCGGCAACGGCGTGACCCGCCAGGTGTTTGCCATCGCCAGCGGCCAGAAGGTCTATGACACCCAGACCGGCCTGCGCGTATTCGGCCGCGCCGCCATGCAGCGCTTCCTGAAGGTGCCCGGCGACCGCTACGAATATGAGATCAACATGCTGCTGGATGCAGCCCAGGCAGGCATTCATATCCATGAGGAAACCATCGCGACGGTTTACCTGAACGACAATTCTTCCTCTCACTTCAACCCCTTCAAGGATTCGCTGAAGATCTACATGTGCATCCTGAAGTTCTGCTGCTCTTCCCTGCTGGCTTTCGTGATCGATTTTGCCATGGTGTTGCTGCTCAGCGCGCTGACCAAGGCCATGCCGGAAGCCACGTCCCTGGCTATCAGCGTCGTGGGCGCGCGTATCGTGAGCTCTGCCGTGAACTTCTGCGTGAACCGTAGCGTGGTGTTCAAGGGGGATGAAAAGCTGGGCAAGGCCCTGGCGAAGTACGCCGTTCTGGCGCTGTTCATCCTGGCTGCCAACTACGCTCTGATGCACCTGCTGACCATCGGCCTGAACTGGAACATGGTGATCAGCAAGATCCTGGTGGAAGTTGTGCTCTTTGCAGTGAGCTTCGTTGTCCAGGGTAAGTTTGTCTATCGCGGCAATACCTTTGAGGGTAAGAAGTAATGGCGAGACACAAAAAGCAGATAAAGGGTCCTTGGCCTATTTGGTAACTGGTGCTTGCGGATGTGCTGGCGCTGGGTCTGGCGCTGGTTGTGTTTGCGCTGTTCCACCATGTAATTCCCCGTCAGGAGGATGCGGTGGGCACCGTTTCCCGGCGCGTGAGCAGCGTACAGATGCAGGCGGCTACGCAGGTTCCTGTGACGCCTACGCCTGTGGTGACCGTAACCCCTGAACCCACGGCAACCGTGAAACCGGTGGTTCAGGCTGCAACGCCTGAGGCAACGGTGGAGGTAACGCCGGAACCCACGCCCGATCCGGTGGGTTACTTCGGTACAAAGTATGCGGATAAGTTCACGGACGGAGAGGTTATCCGTGAGGGCGGCAGCTATCGCAGCGGCAATGTAAACGTCACTGTGACAAAGACCCGCGAAAAGGGTGCGGACGTATACATTGCGGATATCTATGTGAAGGATATCAGCTGCCTGCAGGCGGCATTTGCAAAGGATAAATTCGGCCGCGGCTATGGTGAATGGCCCTGGAAGATTGCGGAGCGCAAGGGCGCCATCGTGACCATCAACGGTGATTTCTGCGGCACCCGCGATAATGGCATCGTGATCCGCAACGGCATCCTTTACCGCGATGAGAAAAGAATCACCCGCGATGTGGGTGTGATCTATTGGGATGGTTCCATGGAATGCTTCTCTCCGAACGAGTTTGATACCCAGACGGAAATGGAACGCGGCGCCTACCAGGCCTGGAACTTCGGTCCCATGCTGCTGGATAAGGATGGAAATTCCATGGAGAAGTTCAACTCCAAGGTGCATCCTGCCAATCCGCGTGCATCCATCGGCTACT
>JAGBAU010000306.1 GCA_017938785.1 Clostridia bacterium | reverse complement strand
GATAGCTCTTGAAGGAGGACAGTTCGTCGATCACCACCATGTCGTACAGAAACGGCAAGCCGCTCTGCTCGATCAGCCACTGCACATTTTCCCGGTTGATGATGTGGATCAGCGTGTTTTTCTTTAGCGCTGCAATGCGCTCGGATTCTGTGCCCACGGCGACGGAGTATGTCAGACCGTGCAGATGATCCCACTTCTGAATCTCCGCAGGCCATGTGTCCCGCGCCACACGCAGCGGCGCAATCACCAGCACGCGACACACCTCGAAGCGTTCCAGCGCCAGCTCCTGAATGGCGGTCAGGGTAATCACGCTCTTGCCGAGTCCCATTTGCAGAAACACGGCGGCGATGGGATGCTCGACGATGAAGCGGGCGGCGTATTCCTGATAATCATGGGGCTGATATTTCATCCAGCACCCCTCCAATCTGTTCCTTGCTGTCGATGACGTATACCCTGAAGCCCAGCCGTTCCAGCTGTGCTTTCCGGTAGCGTTGTTGTGTTCTCAGGGGCTTGCCCGGCGCTTTCAGCTCAGCAAAAGCAACACGCCCGCCGGGCAGGAGGATAATGCGGTCGGGCACGCCGTCAAGGCCGGGGCTAACCCACTTGGGGCACAGTCCGCTGCGCTTGCGGACGGCTGCGACCAGCTGCTGTTCAATCTGTCTTTCACGCATCATGTGTTCCTCTTGGGGTCGTTGACGGTAAAAAGAGCGCTGGCTGCCTGTGCAAAGGTGGTGATGGGCTTACCGCGACACCGGTAGCACCAACGATTGTTATGCCACACGGCATAGTGCCCGCTGCTGTCCTGCTGGATCAGGCACACGGGGCCGTTGCGCAGCTTTTTCTTCCAGCGGGTAGCGTGCAGCCCGGCAAACTCCGGTTTCCACTCGCCATGGATGAAGTTCTGCCTGCGCTTTGCCCGGTTCCGCGCTTCACGCTCACGTGCCACAGCGCCCAGCTCGTCCCCGGACATAATGCCGTCGCACAGACAGCCCACGGCGATGGAATCTGCCACGGCAGGATGCCGCATATGATGCAGGAATCGCACACGGGAACAGCCGCAAAGCTCGCACACCTCTTCGGGCTCGTCGGTGTCCTCAATCCACTCGCAAATCCAGCCCTCGGTAGGGAGTCCCAGCTCCTGCAGGGTTTTCAGGCATCGCGCCTTATAAATTGCATCTGCCACACGTTCATTCTGATTTTTCATTGTGTTTCACTCCTGACTCTTCATCATCGGCGATGGTCAAGGCGAGCTGTGACGGAGAATCAGGTAAGGGGGATTCATCCCCTTACCCGATTCCCATCACTGCTTGACGCCCTTTTTTGCAAATTTGCAGATTTCTTTATATAGTCGGACAAGTGCAAATTTGCATTTGCATAGGGTGGTTTTTCCCATGTGTGCGGTTTTGAAATTTTCGCATTTTAGGGAGAAATCGCCCTATGACGTGCAAGGTTCGTGGGTACATTTACGGGCTTTTCGGCTTGTCGGAGAGCAGCGGACGCTCCTGCACAATGCCCCGGTAAACCATGTAATCCTCGTCGAATTCCTTAAGGTATCGGCGCATGGTATCCTGAGATACCTCTGCCAGATCAGCCAGTACCTTGATGGTGATCGGTTCGTTTTTAGGCGCTGCTTCAAAGGCGTCATCCAGACGGCGCTTGCGGATTTCCGGCGTGGTACGTTTGGGGCTTGCGTCCAAATTGGCCAGAGGACTTCCATCCGGTCGGTACATCGCCAGCGCTCCCTCTGTGTCCACCGGGTGGAGAGGATAGTCAAAATAGAAATTAACCGGCGTGATCGGCGGGAACTCGCGCAGGGATGCTTCCAAGCGCCATGCTGATCGTGTGGTATCGAACTGCTCGATTTCGATGACCTCGCCGTTCTCGGTTTCTGTTTCCACTTCTTTGAATAGCGGCTTCTTCAGCTCGATGATGTCCAGCTGCGCATCCGGGTCGCGGGCGAATACGCCGCTGCCGCTGGCTCGGTCTATGGCCTTTTTGCCGCCCTGCGCACCTTTGCTGTGGTGGTGGCAGTAAATCGCCGATGCGCCAAGCTCGGTGCAGATCTTATCGAACTGATTGCAGAATGCGCCCATATCGCTGGCGTTGTTTTCGTCGCCGGTGATGACCTTGTAGATCGGGTCGATGATGACGGCGGCGAACTGCTCATCCTTCATGCGCCTGACTAAAATGGGAACCAGCTTGTCCAGCGGCAGGGCGTGTCCGCGCAGGTTCCAAATCACGATATTCTCCGTGTGCGGCAGCGCGAAGCCCAGCCTGCCGTAGATCGTAACGAAACGGTCGATACAGGACGCAGGGTCGATCTCCAGATTCACATACAGCACCTTGCCCTGCACACAGCTAAAGCCCAGCCAGCTGCTGCCCTCGGCAATGGCAATCGCCAACTCGATCAGCAGAAAGCTCTTGCCCGCCTTGCTGGGGCCTGCGATGAGCATCTTGTGCCCGCGCCGCAGAATGCCGCGAATCAGCTCCGGCGGCTTGGGCGGCGGCGTCTCCACATCGCACAGCCGAATCGGCTCGGGCAGCAGGGCAAGCTCCTCGGCGTATTCCAGCCACTCGCCCCATGTGTGCTTGCCGATGTTCGTGGCCAGCAGCTCCTGCATCACGCCGTCGCGCAGAAGGCCGGGCATGCGGCTCAGCCGGGAAGGATTCTTGTTGGCGTTGTCCACGGGGAAGCCGCGCAGCTCCAGAAAGCGGAACAGATAATTCACCCGGCGGCGGTATTCCTGCTCATCGGGCGCGTCGATACGCACAACGGCGTGCACACTCTTCCCGGCAGAATCCACCAGCGCGGCGATGGGCAGTTCATATTTGCGGTAAATACGCTCCTGGTCTTCCTTGGGCAGCTCGTCCGATTCAATGAGCACATATCGGTATGCCGACACATTCCTGTCGGACTGGCCTTTGCCGTCCAGCGGATTCATCCTGATCCACGCGCCGCAGTCAGCCCGGTACGGCCCGATGACCGTGCCGATGTCGTTTTCTTCATGCAGGCGGGCAATGAACTCTGAAGCCTTCAAGGCCAGATTGGTGTTGATGGGCTTGAGCTTGCCGTGGCTGTCCTGCGCCACCTGTGCGGCATAGCCGACGAGGTCATTGGGCTGGAACAGCGTTTCCAGATAGCGGATCAGCATCTCGCAGGGCGTAAGCTCCTGCACATCTTCAAAATCAGTGAAAGCAGAGATCCAGCCGTTCTTCCGTGCCATGGCGCGGATGGTGCGAACAGTGATGGGATGCTCCGAGCCCTTGAAGGAAGCCCAGCGGCGTTCGCAATCGCCTGCGATGTAGCGCTTATCGTTTTTTGACCACTCGTCCCACACGGCACACTCGTAACCGGCGTCCTTGAGCGCCATGCCGATGCCGAGCCATTCCGCATAGGAGCAGTCCTTTACCGAAATACAGCTGAGTGCCGAAATGATCTCATCCATTGGTGTGTTCCTCCATGTCCTCATCAAAATAGCGGATCGGCATTCCGCG
>JAGBAU010000305.1 GCA_017938785.1 Clostridia bacterium | reverse complement strand
CGCCGCCTTTCGGCGCGCAGCATTGCTCTCCCCTCATCAGCGAGCTGTCCCTCGCTGTGACGCTAGCCGGACAGTCGTTACCGCTAGAGAAAAGGCACGGTCATACCCGCTGAACACCTCTGCTCGTACCTTGGATTTACATAGAAAATGCTTCATCGCTGACGGCATTTGCCGCAGGCAGTCCTGGCATGATCGTGTTCGCCATTTCTCCAGCTTTGTTGCGGAGATCGGGTATGGAATTATCAAGGTTCAAACTATGGGGTGCTGAATACTCTGTTCAGCGATGACGGATACATTATACTTCGTATGTACGCAGGCAACGTGGCCGGATCGGTCACATGGCTTCAGATTCTGTGATTAATTCAATCACATGATCGATTTTCTTATCCAGTTCCAGCAGATCCCCAAGAAAGGTGTGCATCATCCTCTTTTCCGGGCAATCCATTTCCCGACCCATGATCAGGTAATCCATGCTCACCTTGCCGATTACGGACAGCTGGCACATAATGTCCAGGGCGGGGATTTTACTGCCGTTTTCCCATCTTGAAATCTGTTCTCTGCTTACATGTAATTCAGCTGCAAACGCGATTTGCGAGAGCCGCTTTTTCTGGCGGATCATCTTTATCCTTTTCCCAATTTCAATCGAATTCAGCTCCATGTGTATTTCCTCTGTTTTCTATGTAATCCGAAAAAAACATGGAGAACTGGTGGACCTCTGCACAGAAAGCACAGAAACACAAAAAATGCACCCGCAGCGCTATCACTTTGAGTGCATTCCAATAAGACAGCCGTATTCAGGTTGGCATCATCGGCAGGATTCTGAATCTGCCAATTTTGCCTTCCTGGCCGCCTGTCCATGTACAAAATCTATCCTCTGTTATTGGTTACATCTGCAGTGTTCCCTCAGCTGGTTCGCTGCTTAGATTTCTCTACAAGGCACTATTTCCAAATTTCCACATACAAATAATCCACAAACGCAATCATGTATCGCAATACACATACACCATGATTTGTGGTGCATTCAAGATCACCTTTCTGTATTGTAGAATATTATCGAGGTGATCTTCAGTGCAGGAATATGTATATACGCTCGGTAATATCGTTCGCCAGGAACGGACGAAGGCCGGATTGACCCAGGATGAATTGGCAGAACGTGTCGGTATCGATCCCCGCACCATCCTTAAGATTGAGAATCATCGCGGGAATCCCAAGATGGAAGTTTTGTATCCCTTGATTCGCGCACTCAACATCGATGCAAACCTGGTCTTTTATCCGGACATCCATGAAGATAGCACTGCCTTGAAGCAATTCCAGCTTTTTCTCTCCCAGTGTTCACCTGAAGAAATCCAATCCCTGCATCAGATCTGCCAGACGGTGCTCTCGGTTTTGAAATCGAGTTCCACCATTGATATCCAAAAATAAACAGAGCCTGCAACCTATTTCTATAGGAAGCAGGCTCTGCGCTTTATGCGTCCGGCTCGTCGCTTATTACCATTTTCAGTTGTACTACGTTGACTTTGGTTTCACGCTTGCATTTGGGGCAAAACAGTGGAAAATTGATAAGCACTGTCTCCGGATAAACCTTGGTTTTTGTTTTGCTATCACAGAACGGGCACCGAATCCAGAGCGTAGAACTTGTATTTTCCATGATTCATCTCCTTACAGAGGACTTCCACAGTGCTGACAGAATTTGCCGCCGGATGCAGGTGCACCGCAGTTGGGGCAGAACTTGGGGCGGGATGCTTCCTGAACGGGGGCTGCCTGAGGTGCAGCCGCTGCATTCTGACCGGCAAGCTGGTTGAGCGCGCCCAGAAGTGCATCTTCAAACTTAATAACAGGCTTGCCCATCTGGCCTGCGGCGACGATGTTTTCCAGTTCTTCCGACATCTTCTTGTACTCGCGGTATTCCGGATTGAAGCTGGGATCGAATTCACGGTTATCAATCAGGAACTGACTAATGCCATGGCTGGTACGCTTGCCGTACTGCTCAGTGGTGATATCTACGGAGTTGTTGTTCAGCTTGAACTTGATTTCATCGAAGTAGGGATTATCCTTGATGCCCATCTCCACATAGAAATCATACTGGTATTCATAGCGGGGCGGATTGTACTTCACGCGCTCTTTGTTCTCGTTAAGATAATCCAGTTCCTTGCGATGTTCCCGAATATCAACGCCGCAGAAGGATACATCCTTGAAAGCGATGATATCTGCATTTGTTGCACGGTAGTCATCGCGGCAGACCACAAAGCGCATGGGAACGCCGTTGACCTCTTCCACGAACATCTTGTAATATTCGCCAATACGCTTGCTAACTTGGAATCCGTTCAGCTTAGCCTGGTTTTCCTCGCGATACTGAAGCTGGGCTTCAATCTGCGCCACGGTGGATTCTCTGCGGTCAGAGAACCAGGGAGACAGCTTGCCCGCGCAATTCTTGCACATATTGCCGTCTTCTAGCTTACGATTGCCCAGCAGGCCGATTTCGCCGCCGCAGATGGAGCATTCCTTCTTTTCAAACAGTTTTCCGAAAAGTCCCATAGTATATTCTCCTTTTCTCAAATGTAATTCAAGTTCACTTGCTTGTTACGGTACATACTCCTGAATCACGGGCGTGCCGTCCCTTCCGCTGATATAAACCTCAAAGCAACGTTCGTTTCCGGCGGCATCCGTGAAGGAAATGCCATAGGTGGTCATGTCGCCGTAAAAGGGCAATTCAGCCACCAGAGGAGTATCTTCATAGAACCGGTTAAAATGATACAACGGATCCGTGAGATATTCTTCCCCGTCAAACAGCAGGCCGTAGAGCGACACATCCTGCAGCATCTCATGGGCGTAAAAAACAATCGTTGTTGCGTAGTCGGGATCATCCGATTCATACAGCAGGTAGCCGCCATTATTGAGCAATTCCCGGTTTGCAAAATCCACGGTGATCACAGGCTGACCGGTGGTGCGCACATCGGTAAGATTTACCCAGCCGATGCCGGATTTGAGACAGCCCCAGGTGTTGCCTTCATGATCCAGGGCTTCCTGTACGATGGTATACACGCCGTCTTCTCCGGTGGTGCGCACATAGCCGTAATCATAGCCGGGACCATCATAGACCTGTACCCAGCTGCCTAGCTGTACGGTGTAATCGGTCGCATACACAGCGCGGCGGAGCATCACCCAGCCTACACCGGACTTCAGTTTACCCCAAAGGTATCCATCCTCACAGATGGCTTCCTCCACGATGGTGTACACGCCGTCCGTGCCCACATCTCGCGCATAACCGCAGGCATATCCGGGGCCCTGGTAGATTTCTGTATCTGCCATAAGGCGGGTGGTATAGGAGGCTGCCTGTGCGCAGCAACTCAGCAGCAGCCCAAGGACCAGCATCATGGTCAAAAAGCGCTTCATGGCTCGTCCTCCTTTCTGATGGCTGCAAGGCTTACTGAACGTCATTTTCATCGAAGATATCGCCGCACTCGGGGCAGAATTTCGGCATCTTCGTGGGATCAGCGGGCTTCCAGCCGCACTTGTCACACTGGTAGATGGGTGCACCTGCGGGTTTCTTGCTGCCGCATTCCGCGCAGAACTTGCCCTTGTTCACTGCACCGCATGCACAGGTCCAGCCATCGTCCGCAGGCTTCTTGGCGCCGCATTCCGGGCAGAATTTGCCGGTGGCGGTTGCGCCGCATGCACACTTCCAGCCGGTCTGGGGTTCGGGCTTCTTCGCACCGCACTCGGGGCAGAACTTGCCGGTGGCAGTTGCGCCGCATGCGCACTTCCAGCCGTGTGCCGCAGGCTGCTGCTGAACAGGCTGCATCTGCTGTTGTGCACCCATCTGGAACAGCTGCTGTGCGTTCATGCCGCCGCCCATCTGGGCCATATTCATGCCCATGAAGCCGTTCATGGCGCCTGCACTGTTCTTTGCGGCGTCCTGCATGGCCTGCGCCTGTGCGCCCACCATGTGGGCTGCCGCCAT
>JAGBAU010000304.1 GCA_017938785.1 Clostridia bacterium | reverse complement strand
GATGGTGGCGAGAACATTCTTGTAGCTATTGCTATTTATGTCTATAAACTTACCCAGACGATTTACGGCTGCCTGCGTCAGGGCGATGGATACTACCTTTTCACCACCTGTGGAACCGTCTTCGTTGTCATCCCAGTAAGTAACGTTGTATTCATCGCCTGCCGTCAACGTGAATCCGTTCAGGCTTACGCTACTCACCAGGGAAGATGCGTCAATAGCGGCGCCGTTGGCAGTGATGTTGTCATTGGTGGTAATAATATACTCGGGATTGGCTTTGTATAGATAAAACAGGCGGTCCACGTATTCGAATTCATAGTTGGATGCATCGGTACCTTTATAAGAACCGGGGACAATCTGAATTGTATAATACCCTGCGCCTGCATCCTTGGGCTCTACAGAAACGCCATCCTTCAGGAAGATGTAATCAAAATAGCTTTTGTCAACCATACCGCCGCTCTGGTAGACACAGTATACATAATACTCTTTCGGCATGTCTTTAACCCAGTGGGCAGGGCTGATTGCGGCAGCTTGTACATTTGCATAAGTGATATCCGCCGGCGCTACATAGCTGCTGAAGGAGATGATCAGGGTTTTGAGCTTTTCGAAATTGGTCACCATGGCCTGATACTCAGGGTCCAGGGCCTCATATGCGGCAAGAATAGAATAGGCTTTGTTGTACAGCTCCGAAGCCTCCTGCTGGGGCATGCCCTTCAGCACAGAAGCGTCCGGCAGCGCATCGATCTGGGCCTGCACATTCTGCACACGCTCGGGATCGACGGGTGCTTTCGTGGGCACCGTAGTGGGCTCAGCGGTGGGCTCAGCAGTGGGCTCGGCGGTGGGCTCAGCAGTGGGCTCAGCGGTGGGCTCAGCGGTGGGCTCAGCGGTGGGCTCGGCGGTGGGCTCAGCAGTGGGTTCGGCAGTGGGAGCACTGGTGGGATTGCCGTCCCCGTTTTCAGGCACGTCAGCATCCCCGCCGCCCTCATTCTGGGTTGTCGGGGTATCGCCGCCGTTATCTGCGGGCGGGGTCACCTGATTGGAATCATCCTTGGAATCATCCTTGGAATCATCCTTGGCTTCGTCCTTAGCCTGCTTGGAATCATCCTTGGCTTCGTCCTTGGCGTCCTTGGCTTCATCCTTGGCTTCATCCTTGGCGTCCTTGGCTTCATCCTTGGCTTCGTCCTTAGCCTGCTTGGAATCATCCTTGGCTTCGTCCTTGGCGTCCTTGGAATCATCCTTGGCTTCGTCCTTAGCCTGCTTGGACTGCTCCTTGGCTTCATCCTTGGAGCTGTCCTGCTGTTCCTCTATGGACGGGGGAGGTGTTTGCCCTCCCGCCGGCTCGTCCGACAGCGCGGACGGCACCATGGAAAACAGCATGGTGATTACAAGGATCATTGCGAGGAATCTCTTCATTTGTTCTTCCTGCCTTTCAAAAAATACCTGGTCATTTATAAACGCATATATAGGTAATGAAACACATTAACCTCACCGTATATAATACCAAATTATGGTTACATAAGAGTTACATTTGGGCCTTTCGGCCGCTTTGACACACAAAAAACGCAGCCTTTTTGGCCGCGTTTTCCGCAAAAACAAAATATCAAATTATTGTCACATTCCAGACTGAGGTCTGTCAAAATACCGACTTTAGTCGGTCATAATCCAGACCAAAGTCGGATTTACGCACCGGGCTTTTTCGCCAGCTCCGCCACGGCCAGGCGCACCTGTGCGCGCTTCAAATGGGCCTCAGCGTTGTGGATCTGCTGGGGGGTGGAGGCGGGATCGGCCATGATTTTCCGTGCACGGTCGGCCACCATGCGGCTGCGGTCGGTATCGATGTCCTCGGCCCACTCGAAGGTGGTGGGCACCAGCTTCACCTCGCCGCCCAGCACGAAAATGATGCCGCCGATGCAGCTGGCATAGCGCCGTTCGCCGCCGGTCACGATGGTGGCGCGGCCCATGCCCAGGGGAGCCACGCAGTTCAGGTGGCCGGCCTGCACGCCCATGTCACCCTCGGTGGTGCGCACGATGATGGATTCGGCCTCGCCGTCAAAGTACAGGCCGTCCAGGGTCACGATCTTCAGGGGGAAGCTGGTCATGCGCCCTCACCGCCCTTGAACTTCTTGACCACTTCGTCAATTCCGCCCACATACAGGAAGAAGCTCTCGGGAATTTCGTCGTGCTTGCCCTCGATAATCTCGCGGAAGCCGCGGATGGTTTCCTTCAGCGGCACATACTTGCCCTGGTAGCCGGTGAACTGTTCGGCAACGGAGAAGGGCTGGGAAAGGAACCTCTGCACCTTGCGTGCGCGGTTGACGGTCAGCTTGTCCTCGTCGCTCAGCTCGTCCATACCCATGATGGCGATGATGTCCTGCAATTCCTTGTAGCGCTGCAAAATGCGCTGCACGGCGCGGGCGGTTTCGTAATGCTCCTCGCCCACCAGCTCGGGGTTCAAAATGCGGCTGGAGGAGGACAGGGGGTCAACCGCAGGATAGATGCCCAGGGAAGCGATGCCGCGGTCCAGGGCGGTGGTTGCGTCCAGATGGGCGAAGGTGGTGGCCGGAGCCGGGTCGGTATAGTCGTCCGCGGGCACGTAAACCGCCTGAACGGAGGTGATGGAGCCGTTCTTGGTGGAGGTGATGCGCTCCTGCAATGCGCCCATTTCGGTGGCAAGTGTCGGCTGATAGCCTACAGCGGACGGCATGCGTCCGAGCAGCGCGGACACTTCGCTGCCCGCCTGGGTGAAGCGGAAGATGTTGTCAATGAACAAAAGCACGTCCTGGTGCTTCACGTCGCGGAAATATTCCGCCATGGTGAGGCCGCTCAGGCCCACGCGCATGCGGGCTCCCGGCGGTTCGTTCATCTGGCCGTAGACCATGGCGGTCTTGCCGATGACGCCGGATTCGGTCATTTCGTTGTACAGGTCGTTGCCCTCGCGGGTGCGCTCGCCGACGCCGGTGAACACGGAGATGCCGCCGTGGGCCTTGGCCACGTTGTTGATCAGCTCCATGATGAGCACCGTCTTGCCAACGCCTGCGCCGCCGAACAGGCCGATCTTGCCGCCCTTGGCGTAGGGGCAGATCAAATCGACGACCTTGATGCCGGTCTCGAGGATTTCGGTTGCGCCCTCCTGCTCCTCATAGGAGGGGGCGGGGCGGTGGATGGGCCATTTTTCGATGGATTCCGGCAGGGGCTTGCCCTCGTCGATGGGATCGCCCAGCAGGTTGAACACGCGGCCGAGGCAATCCTCGCCCACGGGCACGGAAATGGACGCGCCGGTGTCCACGGCCTGAACGCCGCGCTGCAGGCCGTCGGTGGAGCTCATGGCGATGCAGCGAACCACGTTATCGCCGATGTGCTGGGCCACCTCTGCCACGATCTTGCCCTCGGGGCCGGGAACTTCGATGGCGCTGAGCAGCTCGGGAAGCGCTCCATCGCCGAAGCGGATGTCCAGAACCGGGCCCACGACCTGGATCACGGTTCCAATATTGTTGGCCATAAGGCTTCAACTCCTTTATGTTCTTTGGCTCCCCTTGAAAAGGGAGCTGGCCGGCGCAAGCCGGACTGAGGGATTGTCTTAAACGCCCGCCACGATCTCGGTAATCTCCTGGGTGATCGCGGCCTGGCGGGCCTGGTTGTACTTCAGGCTCAGCTCGCCGATCATCTCCTCGGCGTTCTGGGTGGCGCTGTCCATGGCGGTGCGGCGCGCGGCCTGTTCGCTGGCACGGCTTTCGCACACGGCGGAAAAGATCATGCCGCCCAGGTATTCGGGGATGATGGCTTCAAAAACCTGGGTGGAACCCGGCTCGTACAGGATGTCCGGGGTGGGCTCGGTGCTCTTTTCATCGGCGGGCTCCAGGGGCAGGATCTTTACATCCTTGGGCACCTGGGAAAGCACGGACACGAAATTCGTATATCCGATGCGCACCTCGTCGAATTCGCCCCTGCGGTAGGCGCGGCAGATGGCCTTCGACATGGTGAAGCAGTCGCTGACGCTGATCTCCGCGGTTTCGCCGTAGAGATCGGAGAAGAGCTTGTACCTGCGGTTTTTGAAGTATTCCAGCGCCTTCTTGCCGATGGGCAGAACGGTTACATCGCGGCCCTCCATATCGGCGGCGCAGAGCTTCAGGATGTTGGAATTGTAACCGCCGGCCAGGCCGCGGTCACCGGCGATCACGATCTGGATCACCTTGCCGCCCACGCGTCCGCGGGGAGCGAAATAGGGCAGGGTCACCTC
>JAGBAU010000303.1 GCA_017938785.1 Clostridia bacterium | reverse complement strand
CAGGCCGATAACTGTATAAGAAATCACCCGGCCAGCATTGTAGCACAGCGATGGAAGCAGCGCATTTTTCTGCCGCACGCTTCCCGGCAGGCACTGGGAAAGATTGATTCCACCGCACATGGCGATGCAGTGCACCGAGGTCAGCAGCCCGACCACAAACAGCATGCCGTAACCCATGCCGCTCTCCGCCAGTTTGCCCGGAACCAGCAGGTTCAGGAGCCCGGTTTTTTCCAGTAAAACATACAAAACCAGCACAAGCGCCGACAGAAGCGCAGCCCTTCCAAAGCCTGTTTTTCCATCCGGGAGCGCTTTATAGCCGAGATGATCTATGATTTTTGCAATCTGCTCATAAGTGATGACGGCAGAATCGAAGGCAATCCGCGCTGTGCCATCCCGATAGCTGACGGAAGCTTCCCGGATTCCGGGCGTTCCCCTGAGCTTTGCTGTAATCCTCTTCTGACAGTTGATGCAGCTCATTCCGCTGATGCGGATGCGCTTTGTAATGAGAGCCATAGGATAAAACCTCCAGATTTACTGAATCGTGCCGCCGCCAACGACGATATCCCCGTCGTACAGCACCGCAGCCTGCCCCTTCGCCGGAGCACGCTGGGGAAAATCGAAGCGGATTTCTAGTTCATCATCGGCGACCTGCCGGACAGTCGCCCGCTGTTCCTTCTGGCAGGAGCGCAGTTTTGCGGTCAGCCGCATGGGCGCGTCCATACGGGACACGGGAATCAGGTTGACGTCCCGGACAGTGACGCTTTGCACATAGAGATCCTGCTCCTTTCCAAGGACAATGCGGTTGTTTTCGGGATCTATGCGGCACACATACAGCGGCGCATCGGAAGAAATATTCAGCCCCCGCCGCTGTCCGATGGTGTAATGGATGGTTCCCCTGTGCTGCCCGAGCACCCTGCCGGATGCATCCACAAAATCTCCGCCTGGATAGGCCTTGCCCGTGTATTGCCGGATGAAATCGGTATAACTGCCGTTCTGAACGAAGCAGATGTCCTGGCTGTCGTGCTTGCGGGCGTTGGCAAAGCCCTGTTCTTCAGCGATTTTCCGCACCTGAGGTTTGGTCAGGATGCCGAGTGGAAAACAGGTATGCGCAAGCTGTTCCTGCGTCATGGAATAGAGGAAGTAGCTTTGATCCTTTGCGCCATCCAGCGCCTTTTTCAGCAGATACCTGCCGGAAGCTTCATCAAATTCAATGCGCGCATAGTGACCGGTGGCGATACAGCCGCAATCCAGTTCGCGCATGCGCTGCATCAATTTATCGAATTTCAGATACCGATTGCAATCGATGCAGGGATTCGGAGTTGCGCCGCTTTCGTAGGCATGCACGAAGGGTTCAATCACGCGCTGCCGGAAGCAATCTGTGAAATTCATCACATAGTGCGGTATCCCCAGCCGCCATGCGACCCGGCGTGCATCCTCCACATCCTCAAGGGAACAGCATGTATGCTCCCTGGAGAGGCCGACGTCCTCGTTGTGAAACAGCTTCATGGTTGCGCCGATGCAGTCATATCCCTGCTGTTTCATCACAAAAGCGGCGACGCTGGAATCCACGCCGCCGCTCATGGCGATAATTGCTCTTCTGTTCATCTTGTTTTGTCCATGAATTCCCGAATTTCATCCGATCTGCGCAGCGCGGGTGCAACCAAACAGGATACGATCACACCCACAAAGCCCTGTCCGATGTTTCCGATGATACCGCCCGCAGCACCGATGCCAATGCCAAGGATTACGGCTTCATAGAAGAAATAACCGGCCACCATAAATACTTCCGCGAGCAGCCCGGCCGCGATCATGCCCGCAAATGCCTTCTTTGCCGCAGCATTTTTTCCGAAACGATTGAATACAAGTGCGGCAATCAGCGCAACTCCCGCTTTGATCAGCAGCGTGCCGGGTGCGAAGGAAATGTATCCGGCCAGGACATCCGCCAGCACAGATCCCAAACCGGCTGCAATGACAGCGCAAAGCGGATGCATGAGGAATGCGCAAATCAGAATAATTCCATCGCCGAGGTTTGCATAGCCTCCGGTTGCGGGAATAGGAATCTGCACAAGCATGGTTGCGACACAAATCAGTGCGGCGAACAGCGAGACAAGCACTATTTTATAGGTAGACAGTCTTTTCATATCAAAACAACTCCTTTGAATACCACTTTACAACGCATCATTATACCGCTGCGAAGCCGCGCTCCAGGTCAAAGATGATATCATCAATGTGCTCGGTGCCGATGGACAGGCGGATGGTGTTGGGCTTGATTCCCTGATCCAGCAGTTCTTCTTCACTCAGCTGGCTGTGGGTGGTGGTTGCGGGATGGATCACCAGGCTCTTGACGTCCGCAACGTTGGCCAGCAGGTTGTAGCTTCCGCCGTAGATGGTCTTCTGGGCAACGATGTGATCGCCGTTCTGGGCCAGGGCCTGGAAGGTGTAGCTGATTGCCGCTGCGCCGGATGCAACCGCCAACGCCGCCACACCGCCTTCAAGGGCTGCGATGCGTTTTTCCAGCACATTCTGGGTGGAGTTTGTGAGACGGCCGTAGATGTTGCCGGCGTCCGCCAGTCCAAAGCGGGCCGCTGCATGGGCACAATCGCGGAATACATAGGAAGTGGTCTGGTAAATCGGCACCGCACGGGCGTCGGTTGCGGAATCGGGTTGTTCCTGGCCTACGTGAAGCTGAAGGGTTTCAAACTTATAGCTGCTCATGATAGTTACCTCTTTTCTTTTGTTTGGATATATACGCTGGGGGTTCTATCAGAGCTGCATTCGATCGACCGTCCTGCCGATATGGAAAACTGACATGCCGATCGCTCCTTTCCGCATTGTCTGGACAGATTATACGCCTCGTTTGTCTACCGTGTCAATAGACATAATTGAAATATTTTTGAACAATTCGGTTCGAGGCCCCGCATAAATGGCAGGGCCTCGCATGCTGTGCATCAGCCGACTTCGATCGCGCCGCCCTCGACAACCAGGTTGTCGGGATCGACTGCGTCGCCATAGACGTCCTTCAGCGTGGCTTCAAAGTCTGCATGGAAGAAGTTCTCCTCTGCCAGGGCTTCAATTTCATCGTTGACGAATGCGAGTACGGTTTCATTTCCCTTCTGCACGGCGGGAGCGATGCTGTCCAGGCTGCCCAGGGTTTCAATGCCCACGGTGTAGCCGGGGTTTTCCAGCGCCCATGCCAGAACCTCGGTGTTGTCTGTGGAGAGCGCGTCGCCGCGGCCATCCAGCAGGGCGTTAAAGGCTTCGGTATAGGTATCGAACTTCAGGAGGGTCACTTCGGGATGATTCTCGGTGAAGTAGGTTTCGGCCGTAGTGCCCTTGGAGACGATCAGCGTCTTGCCTTCCAGTTCAGCCACATCGGTGATCAGTGCAGAATCCGGGGAAACCACGCCCAGCGCCACCTTCATATAGGGCAGTGCGAAATCCACCACTTCGGCACGTTCCGGGGTTACGGTGAAATTGGCGAGGATGATATCCACCTTGGCGCTGGTCAGGAATTCCACGCGGTTGGGTGCGTCCACACTCACCAGCTCCAACTCTACGCCCAGGTCCTCGGCAAGACGGCGGGCAAAGTAGACGTCATATCCCTGGTATTCTCCGTTTTCATCCACATAGCCAAAGGGCTTCTTGTCGGAGAAAACGCCGACGGTCAGCACGCCGCTCTCCTTGATTTCGTCCAGGGTGCGGGCGGTGGAATCGGCCAGTGCGGGTACGGCCAGCAGAATCAGGGTGAGAACCAATGCGATAATGCGAATATTGCGCTTCATAATAAAATCCTTCTTTCTGTCGAATATGAATATGATTGTGGAAAATACGGCCTACCATCACATTCGACAGCCATCCGTTGCACGGGAAAAGCTAAGCCTCCTGTTCAACATATGAACCACCTCTTTCGCTCGGAATACAGCTTGAAATGGAAAAAGCGGGATGAACGTCGCCGTCCATCCCGCTTGAGCTGTCATCGATCTGCCTGAAAAGGCAGCGCCGATAGACACCCGGCCGGTACGGACAGCGGATGCTTACACATGCACATGGAATTGCGAATTGCGGCGATGATCTTCAGCATGACCGTCTGCTCCTTTCTTATAGTTCGGTTTGTCTATCGATATGGTGTATTATATGCCCAGATTTCGGATTTGTCAAGGGGTGTTTTCAATTTTTTTGTAATCGAAGCTGTCCAGGAATTTCCGGGCGCGCTCCGTCTGCGGATGATGGAAGAATACTTCCGGGCGCGCTTCCTCCGCAATCACGCTGCCGTCCAGGAAGATGATCCTGTCTGCCACAGCCTCCGCAAAGCGCATTTCATGGGTCACGATGGCCATGGTCACGCCGTCCCGGGCAAGATCCAACACCACGTTCAGCACCTCACGCACCATTTCCGGATCCAGTGCCGCCGTGATTTCGTCCAGCAGCAGCATTTCCGGGTGCATCAGCATGGCACGCACCAATGCAACGCGCTGCTTCTGCCCGCCGGACAGCTGCGAGGGCATGGCGTGCGCTTTATTTTTCAATCCGACGCGGTCGAGAAATGCAAGCGCCTCCCCTTCCACCTCGCTGTGTTTCCTGCCCAACGCCTTTGCGGGCCCCAGAAGCAGGTTGTGCATCACATCCATGTGCGGGAAAAGGTCGTAGCTCTGGAACACCATGCCCACCTTCTGGCGCACGAGATGCAGGTTCTTCTTTTGTCCGCTGATCCTCTCGCCTCGGAGACGGATTTCGCCATCGTCAATTTCCTCCAGGCCATTGATGCAGCGCAGCAGCGTACTCTTGCCGCATCCGCTGGGACCGATGATGACCACCACTTCGCCCTGGGCAATGTTCAGCGAAATATCGTTCAGCACGCAAGTCTCCCCGAAGGATTTGCGCAGGTTGCGGACTTCAAGCAGGGTTTCGGCCATTTTCATCAGCTCCATTTCTTTTCCAGTTTGCCCGCCAGCAGCGAAACCGGCCAGCACACGATAAAATACAGCATAAACACCACGCCGTACAGCCACACCGCCGCCTGGGGAGCATCGTACCGGTTGGCGTCAATGATCTGCTGGGTCACCTTCAGCACCTCCACCACGCCGATGAGCATCACCAGCGACGTGGTTTTCACCATGCGCGTGGCCAGATTGATGGCCTGGGGAAGAAGCCGCCGCAGTGTCTGGGGCAGCAGCACATGGCGGAATGCCTGCAGCTTCGTCAGCCCCAGTGCAGCCGCGCTCTCCCTTTGGTGCTTCGGAATGGAGCCCAGCGCGCCGCGCACCAGATCGCCCATCTCCCCCGCACCCCAGAATGTAAACACAATGACCGCCGCAGTTTCGCCGCTGATCTGGATATCGAAGGCCTTGGCAAGCCCGAAGTAAACCAAAAACAATAGCACCAGCTGGGGCACGATACGAATCGTCTCCAGCCACAGACGGCAAAGGAAACGGATAATGGGCGAACGAAGGGTCATGATCAAACCCAGCACCAGCCCCAGACGTATAGACAGCAGGATGGACAGGGCGGACAGCTCCAGCGTCACCCCCAAGCCCGCCATTATGCGCGAAAGGTTACGCCCCTTCAGCAGCACTGCGATTGCTTCCAGCATGGCGCAGCCTCCTTTCAATCCAGCTGAATACCAGCGAAACGGGCAGCAGAATCACAAGATACGCCACCACCAGCATCAGCAGGGCCTCGTCGGTCTTGTAATACATGCCAATCAGGTCCTTGGCCACGTACATCAGGTCTGCCAGCGCCACCGCCGACAGTACGCTGGTTTCCTTGATCAGGAAGATCACATTGGCGCAGATTGCCGGAACCGCCGTGGCAAAGGCCTGCGGGAATATGATGTACATCAGCACCTGCCGGTGGGTCAGTCCAATGCAGGCGCCGCTCTCGTGCTGGGATTTTTCCACGGATTCCAAGCCGCTGCGCAAGGCTTCGGCCATGTATGCGCCGCCGAGGAAGCTCAGCCCTGCAATGGCGCAGGCCCCGGCAGACAGCTTAATTCCGATCTTCGGAAGTCCGAAGTACAGAAAAAACAGCTGCACCAGGAGCGGTGTGTTGCGCGCAAGCTCTATGTATGCCCCGGCAATCTGCCGAAGGACGGGAACCCTGAACCAGCGCAGCAGGCAGCAGACCAGGCCGATCACCAGCGATAAGCCGATTCCCATAAGCCCGATGGAAAGCGTAAGCCCGGCCGCACGCACATACATCGGCGCAAAGCGTTGAATGAAATTCCAATCCATGGCATGTTCCCCCCTAAGTTATGGCATATTATAAAACCTAATGTCCACTATGTCAATGGACTATGCGAAAATTTTGTCATACAGCATTGCAATCTGCCGTGAATTGGGTTACAATAGGCACAGGAGTTGATGAACATGTTGGTTTCCACCAAGGGGCGCTACGCCACCCGTATGCTGCTGGACATTGCCCAGAACCAGGGGGATGGCTATGTATCCATGAAGAATATTGCCGAGCGGCAGGGCATTTCCAAGAAATACCTGGAGCAGTTCACCGCCCAGCTGGCAAAGGCCGGGCTTTTGGACATTCGCCGCGGCAACCAGGGCGGTTACCGCCTGATGCGCGAGCCCTCCAATATCACGCTGCAGGAAATCCTGAGCCTTACGGAAGGTTCCCTCTGTGCAGTTACCTGCCTTGAACATATGCCCAACCGCTGCGAAAAGTGCGATTTCTGCATGACCCTGCCCGCTTGGTCGGGTTTGAATGATGTGGTACAGAATTACCTGTCCTCGGTAACCCTGCAGACCCTGCTGGAGCAGGCTGATGAGAATGCAGCAGAATAAAAGCGAGTGAACGGGAAAGGCGCTGTCTCAAAATGGCAATCAACAGCCATGAGAGGCAGCGCCTTTAATACGCTCAGGTCAATTCTTTTACAGCTCAATTTCTGCCGTTTCGACATTCAAACCCGAAATCATCGGTTTTACTTTCTCCACCAGCGCATCCACCTGTTCAGCGCAGCGTCCGATGTAGAGTTTGGGTTCGAGCAGTTCATTCATTTCGGATTCAGAAAGGCCGAAGGCAGGTTCTGCGGCGAGCCGGGAGAGCAGATCACAATCTTCACCGTTTTTCATTCTTGCGGTCGCTTCCATTGAACACTTTCGGATGATCTCGTGCAGCTTCTGGCGGTCGCCGCCGCGCTTGACGGCCTCCATGAGCAGGTTTTCCGTTGCCATGAAGGGCATGAATTCCCGTACGGCCTTTTCGATGATCTTCTCGTTCACGACAAGGCCTCCGGTCACATTCTGGGCAAGGCGCAGGATAGCGTCGGCGCACAAAAAACCCTCCGGCATGGAAATGCGGCGGTTGGCGGAATCGTCCAGCGTACGTTCCATCCATTGGGTTGAAGCCGTCATGGGTGCATTCATGGCGTCGGCCATCAGATAGCGCGCCAGCGAACAGATGCGCTCGCTTCGCATGGGGTTTCGCTTGTAGGCCATGGCCGAGGAGCCGATCTGATTCTTTTCAAAGGGCTCCTCAAGCTGGCGGTCATGCTGGAGCAGACGAATGTCGTTGGCCATACGGTAGCAGCTCTGGGCAACGGAGGACAGGGCGTTCAGGATGCGGCTGTCCACCTTGCGGGGATAGGTCTGGCCGCAGACGTCGAAGCACTCGTCAAACCCAAAATCGGCGGCGATCATGCGGTTCATTTCATCGATCTTTGCAGCGTCGCCTTCGAACAGCTCCATAAAGCTGGCCTCCGTACCGGTGGTACCTCGGCAGCCGAGGAATTTGATATTGGAAATGGCGAAATCAATTTCGTTGAGATCAGACAGAAAATCCTGCATCCACAGCGCAGCGCGCTTGCCCACCGTCACCAGCTGTGCAGGCTGATAATGGGTGTATCCCAGCGTGGGCAGTGCCTTGTATTTTTCGGCAAAACCGGCCAGATTTGCAATTACCTTCAGCAGCTCGACGCGCAGGTAGCGAAGGCCATCCCGGTAGATGATGAGATCGGCGTTGTCGGTGACGAAGCAGCTGGTTGCGCCCAGATGGATGATGCCTGCCGCCGAGGGCGCGGCCACGCCGAATGCATATACATGCGCCATCACATCGTGGCGAACCTCTTTCTCGCGCCGGCGGACGCATTCGTAATCGATGTCCGTGATATGGCCCTCAAGTTCATCCACCTGCGCCTGCGTAACCGGCAGCCCCAGCTTCATCTCAGCCCTTGCAAGGGATACCCACAGCCTGCGCCAGGTCTGATAGCGCGTATCGGCGGAGAAGCGCCGGAGCATGTATTCGGAGGCATAGCGTGAGGCCAACGGTGATTCATAGATATTGTTCATCATTCAAACTCCTTTGCCTGAGTGATTCATTTGCGGATGATGATGCTGTCGCGCTCAGGGCCCACCGAAACATAGGTGATCGGGCAGCCGATGGCATTTTCGATCAGCAGAACATAATCCTGTGCAGCCTTGGGAAGATCCACCCATCTGCGCGCAGCTGAAATATCCGTCTGCCAGCCGGGAACATATTCGATCACCGGTTTTGCTTCGTTCATCGCCGCCGGGAAGGGAAAGCGTTCGGTCTCCTCCCCTTTGATGGAATACCGCACGCATACCGGAATCCTTTCCATGTAGCTGAGCACATCCAGCTTAGTCAGGGCGATTTCCGTGGCTGCCTGCACCTCCACGCCGTAGCGGGTGGCGACCAAATCGATTGCACCCACCCTACGGGGCCTGCCGGTCTTCGCGCCGTATTCAAAGCCCGCCCTGCGCAGCGCCTCGGCCTCCTCGCCGAACATCTCACTGACGAACGGTCCCTCTCCCACGCAGGTGGAATAGGCCTTCACCACGCCGACCACATTTTCGATCTTCGCGGAAGGCAAGCCCGAACCAACGGGCGCATAGGCGGCGGTGGTGTTGGAGGAGGTGGTATAGGGATAGATGCCGTAATCCAGATCCCGCAGGGAACCCAGCTGCGCCTCAAACAGGATCTGCCTGCCCGCCGCCTGCGCATCCTTCAAAAACGCACCGGTATCGCAGATGAAGGGCTTGATCTTTTCGCAGAAGCCGTCGATCCATTCATCCAGCATCTCCACGGTATAGGGTTTTGCGCCGTACACCTGCGTAAGCGTCAGATTTTTCCACTCCATCAGGTCGGCGAAGTGTGCCCTGAGCGTTTCGGGATAGAACAGTTCGCCTGCCATAACGGTCTTTTTCTGGTATTTATCGGAATAGAAGGGCGCAATGCCCTGCTTTGTAGAGCCATACTTTTTATCCGCCAGCCGTTGTTCCTCCAGCGCATCCAGATCCCGATGCCAGGGCAGCAGTATGGAAGCGCGATCGCTGATCTTCAGGTTTTCGGGCGTGATGGACACACCCTGGGCGCGTACCTGTTCAATTTCCGTCCAGAGGTTTTCGGGGTCCAATGCCACGCCGTTGCCCAGCACATTGACCACGCCTTTGCGGAACACACCGGAGGGCAAAAGGTGCAGCGCAAACTTTCCGTATTCATTGATGACGGTATGCCCGGCATTGCCGCCGCCCTGGTAACGGACCACCACATCATAATGCTCCGTCAGCAGATCCACCATGCGGCCCTTGCCCTCGTCTCCCCAGTTGATGCCTACGATTGCACAATGCGACATAACTCTTCCTCCTATGCGTTGATTGTCGAAATTTTCGGAATCACATCCTCCAGCACGTCCAGCAGGATGCGCACGGTATCCAGCGAGGTGAAAATCGTCACGCCGTTCTCCACGGCGCAGCGGCGGATCTGCACGCCGTCCTCATAATGCACGCCGGAAAGGATGGCCCGGGTGTTGATGATATAGCTGACATAGCCCGCACGAATGGATTCGAGAATGGTATCATCGCCGTCGGTCACCTTGCCCCGCACACGGGTACGGATGCCGTGTTCCCTCAGGAAGTTTGCCGTGCCGACGGTCGCCTCGATGTTGAAACCCAGCCTGTAGAAGCGGCGCACCAGCGGCAGCGCCTCCTCCTTGTCCTCGTCTGCCAGGGTGACGATCACCGTTCCGTACTGCTTCATCTTCACGCCCGACGCCTGGAGCGCCTTGTACAGCGCACGGTTCAGGCTTTCATCATAGCCGATGGCTTCGCCGGTGGATTTCATTTCCGGAGAGAGGTAGGCGTCCATGCCGTCCAGCTTCGCAAAGGAAAAGGCCGGGGCCTTCACAT
>JAGBAU010000302.1 GCA_017938785.1 Clostridia bacterium | reverse complement strand
TTTCCATATTACGCCGCTCTCCAGATCCTTCCAGCTGAACAGGCCCTCTTCAAAAATCAGATAGCTGTGGGCGCTGCCGTTTTTCGGGATGGAAACGCTGCCGGGATTGACATAGGTGAAATCCTCATGCACATTGAAGGCGGGAATATGGGTATGGCCGCACAGCAGCACATCCCCCTTCACCATCGGCGGAGGATTGTTTTCACCATGGTTGTGGCCGTGGGTAGCGTAGATGATGTTTTCCTCCAGAGGCAGAGCGCAGTAATCCGCCATCACAGGGAAGCTGAGTACCATCTGGTCCACTTCCGCCTCACAGTTGCCGCGCACGCACAGCAGATGCTCACGGATGCCGTTGAGCATCTCAATGACCTGTTTGGGTACATATTCATCGGGCAGGTCGTTGCGCGGACCATGGTAGAGCAAATCACCCAGCAACAGCATGCGGGGAGAACCCTCATTCTTCCATGCTTCCAGCAGGCGGCTGCACCACAGTGCGCTGCCGTGGATATCGGATGCGATCATGAGTTTCATATCATTTTCCTCCAGAGGAATCATTCTTAAAGAATTATACCATATGGGAAACCAATATACAATGAAAAAGCACCCGATTGAAATTCAATCGGGTGCCTGGCGTGGGAGAGGCCTCCCCAACGCCGATATTGCTTTTACTTCTTGGCCTTGGCGACGTACTCCTTGGTCATTTTGGCGACCACGCCTGCCAGAGGCAGCAGAGCGATCAGGTTCGGCAGGGCCATCAGGCCGTTGAGGGTATCTGCGATATCCCACATCAGGGTGCCGGAACCGGTTGCGCCGACGATGCACATCAGGATGAAGATGACCTTGTAGATCACACCAATAACCTTGTTGCCCTTGGTCAGGTAGTTCCAGCAGGTTTCTCCATAGTAGGCCCAGCTGATGATGGTGGACAGGGCGAAGAAGATCAGGCTGATCTGGATGATGATACCGGTGAGTTCGCCGGGCAGGATCATGTTGAAGGCCTTAACAGCGGCTTCACCCTTGGATGCAAATGCGCTCAGGCCGCCGGGAGTGTTCAGGATGCCGGAGAGCAAAACGGTCAGAGCAGTGATGGAGCAGATGATGATGGTATCGAAGAATACTTCGAATACGCCCCAGATGGCCTGCTCAACGGGCTCCTCGGTGGAGGAAGCTGCGTGAGCCATGGGTGCGGAACCGAGACCTGCTTCGTTGGAGAATACGCCGCGGGCGAAGCCCTGACGCATGGCGACCATGATGGCATAGCCGAATACGCCGCCGCCGACAGCTTCAAAGCTGAAAGCGCTCTTGAAGATGGAAGCGAAAACAGAGGGGACATCGCCGATCTTCATGATGATGACGATAATACCTGCAATAATGTAGAAAGCGGACATGAAGGGAACCATCAGGCTGGTAACCTGGCCGATACGCTTTACGCCGCCGATAACAATGACGGCGACCAGGATGGCCAGCAGGATGCCGACAACCAGGGGAGACAGGCCGGTCAGGCTGTTCACAGCGCCTGCGATTTCGCTGGACTGTGCGATATTGCCGATACCGAAGGAAGCCAGGCCGCCCAGGATGGCGAAGATCACAGCCAGGAACTTCCAGTTCTTGCCCAGGCCGTTTACGATGTAATACATGGGGCCGCCGTGGTAGGCACCCTTTTCATCCTTCTCGCGATACTTCATCGCCAGAACGATTTCAGCGTACTTGGTGCACATGCCGAAGAATGCGGAAACCCACATCCAGAACACGGCGCCGGGGCCGCCTACGAAGATTGCGCCGGTAACGCCGGCGATGTTGCCGGTACCGACGGTGCCTGCCAGTGCAGTGGTAACCGCCTGGAAGGGAGACAGGTTGTTGCCGTGATCCTTATTATTCTTCTTGAAGAGGCCGCCGATGGTCTTCTTCATGATGAAGCCGAACTTGCCGACCTGGATGAAGCCGGTGCGGATGGACAGGTATACGCCGGAACCAACCAGCAGGGCCAGCATGATCGGGCCCCAGGCGAAGCTGTTCACTGCGCCGTTGATGGCGGAAATCTTATCAGTCAGGGTGGGCGCTGCTTCTGCGGCTTCTGCGAGAGCAAAGCCTGCAAACAGGTTCATGGCGAGCATGAGCAGCAGTGCGATGGAAAAAATCTTCTTGCGGTTCATTTGGTTAACCCCTTCCCCTCGTGGATTTTGCGGACAGAGCACAAAAAAAGCGCTCGTCCTTCGGTTCATAAGGACGAAGCGTCGCTTCGCGGTACCACCTTATTTCGCCTGCACCTCGCGATGCGGGCCTCATGGACAGATGCACTCTCTGCCCGGCGCTGTAATGGGCGCACCCAGCGCAGCCTACTCTTTTCATTTCGGTGCACATCTCAGGGGAGGCCTTCGCCTATGATCCTACGCGCCTTTCACCAACCGGCAGCTCTCTGTGGAAGGGGGTCATGGGCTACTGTTTTCCCGTCAACGAATATGATGGGATTTTAGCACAATAAATACGAACTTGTCAATAGACGATACAGAAAAATGTTCGGCAAAATGAAAGATTACAAGCTTTTTACAATACGGATGTACCTTTGCACAGAACAAGAATAATCTGGTTTTGAAAACAAGGTCATCCGAAAAAACAATGAAAAATATGAATCTGAGAATGATGTGTCCTGCAAAATCAATCTGCTTTTACGAGAATAGCGTAGAAGAAGCGTAAAAACTTGTTTGATTTTGCATGAAAAACACCGTTTTTCGGTCAAAATGGATGGATATTTTTTTCGTTCTGTGATAATATACTTTTTAATAGGTATATGAAAAGGCATTCCCCCGGAAAGGATGAAATACATTGGATAAGAAAAAGAAGCGCCGCGGCGACCGTTTTGACGCTACCTGGGTTCGCGATTGCGACCCCATGCACGGCTTTGTGCCCTATCTGTATATCAACCGCGCAGATAATGAAGCCTTCATCCAGGAGGAAATCGATCTGGGTCCCCTGAACGAATTCCTGGCGAAAAAGAACGAGGGTCTGGATAAGGCGCACCGCTATACCATCTTCCACTGCGTGGCCTGTGCGCTGGTGAAAACCATCACCCTGCGTCCGCAGATGAACTATTTTGTGAAGGGCAACCGCCTCTTCAGCCGCGATCATTTGTCCGTGGCTTTCACCATCAAGAAGCGCTTTGCAGATGAGGCCCACGAGGCCCTGGCCTTCAAAAAGTTCGGTCCGGATACCACCATCGATTCCTTCCACGAGGAGATCATGCAGGAAATCTTTGAGTGTCGCCGGGAGGATAAGCTGGATCATTCCACCAATCTGATGGCTGTACTGATGAAGCTGCCCCGCTTCATCCTGCGGCCTCTGGCCTACATCCTGCACCGTCTGGATTACTATGGCAAGGTGCCCTACGACCTGATCAAGGCCGATCCGAATTATGCATCCGTATATCTTTCCAACCTGGGCTCCATCGGCCTGAAGGCCGGCTATCATCACCTGAGCAACTGGGGCACCTGCTCCCTGTTCGTGGTGATCGGCGAAAAGCATATCGGCCCGGTGTTCAAGCCGGACGGCAGCTATGAAATGCGCGAGCTGCTTCCCCTGGGCATCACCCTGGACGAGCGCATCGCCGATGGTTACTACTACTCCAAGACCATCAAAATCTTCAAGCACATCATGGAGCATCCGGAGCTGCTTGACCGTCCCGCCAACGAGGAGGTAAACCTGTGATTTTCTTTAAACCCGATGCTGTAAAAACGCCCTGGATGCCTTTCATGAACGGTATTCCGGCTCATCTGGATTATCCGGAGTGGAGCATGTGCGAAGCTGTGGAGAAGGCGGCGGAACAGTATCCCGATTTTACCGCCTATGATTTCATGGGCAAGAGCACCAGCTACCGCACCGCCGTGGAGGATATCTATGCCTGCGCCCGGGCGTTGCGTGCCGCTGGCGTGAAGGAGAACGACCGTGTCACCATCGCCATGCCCAACGCGCCCCAGGCCGTGAGCATGTTCTATGCGGTGAACATGGTGGGCGCCATTGCCAACATGATCCATCCCCTGTCTGCGGAGGGCGAAATTGAATTCTACCTAAACGATTCCAAATCTGTGGCGGCCCTCACCCTGGACCAGTTCTACGGCAAGTTCGCCGCCATCCGCGGGAATACCCCGGCGCTTAAGACCCTGATTATCGCCAGCGTCAGGGACGCCCTCAGCCCCGTGATGAAGCTGGGCTACAGCCTGACCGAGGGCCGAAAAATCCCGAAGCTTCCCGAAAGCGGCGATTATATCACCTGGAAGCAGTTTTTGCAGAACGGCAGGGCCTTCACCGGCGATTCCCGCGTGAAGCGTGCAGCCACCGATCCGGCGGTCATCCTCTACAGCGGCGGCACCACCGGTACCACCAAGGGCATCCTGCTTTCCAACCTGAATTTCAACGCCCTGGGCATGCAGATCATTGCCACCAACCCCATCTTCAAGCCCGGCGATAAGATGCTGTCCATCATGCCCATGTTCCATGGCTTCGGCCTGGGCGTGAGCGTGCATTCCATGCTGATCAGCGGCGGCCACTGCACGCTGGTGCCCCGCTTTACCCCCAAGACCTATGCGGAGCTTCTGGCCAAGCATAAACCCAACTTCATTGCAGGCGTGCCCACGCTGTATGAAGCGCTGCTGCGCCTGCCCGGGCTGGAGAAGCTGGATCTCTCCTGCCTGAAGGGCATGTTTTCCGGCGGCGACAGCCTGCCCGTGGAGCTGAAGAAGCGCATCGATATCTTCCTGAAGGAGCATAAGGCCGCCATCGAGGTGCGCGAAGGCTACGGCACCACCGAGTGCGTCACCGCCAGCTGCCTCACGCCCAATGGACTTGCCCGTGAGGGTTCCATCGGTATTCCCTTCCCGGATACCTACTATAAAATTGTCAGGCCCGGCACTGAGGAGGAGCTTCCCTACGGTGAGGAGGGCGAAATCTGCCTGGCCGGTCCCACGGTCATGCTGGAGTATGTAAATCATCCCCAGGAGACCGCCGATACCCTGCGCAGGCATGCAGACGGCCTCACCTGGGTGCATACCGGCGACCTGGGCATGATGGACAGCGACGGCTTCATTTACTTCAAGCAGCGCATCAAGCGCATGATTGTAACCAGCGGCTACAATGTCTATCCCAGCCAGATTGAAAACCTGCTGGACGCCTATGAAGCCGTGCATATGAGCTGCGTCATCGGCGTGAAGGATCCCTACAAGATGCAGAAGGTGAAGGCGTTCATCGTGCTCAAGCCCGGCTTCGAGGCCAACGATGCAACCCGGGAAAAGATCATGGACTACTGCCGCAAGAACATTGCCAAATACGCCCTGCCCTATGAAATTGAGTTCCGCTCCGAGCTTCCCAAGACCCTGGTGGGCAAGGTTGCCTACAGGATACTGGAGGAAGAAGAGGCGTCCAGGAGCGCATAAATAAGCAAAGAGCCCGCTTTCGGATATCCGAAAGCGGGTTTTGCTTATTTGCAGAATTCCCTGAGCATTTGAATGTGTTCCGGGGTGGTGCCGCAGCAGCCGCCGAGGATCTTTGCCCCTGCCTTTTGCAGCTTGCGCATCTCCCTGCCGAATTTACCGGGGGTCATGCTGTATACGGCGCTACCGTCCTCCTGAATCACCGGCATGCCCGCGTTGGGCTTGGCGATGATGGGCGTATCGGTGAGGCTGGCCATCCGGGCGACCACGTTCTCGTAGAGCTCCGGGCCCTGGCCGCAGTTCACACCGATGGCGTCTGCACCCAGTTCGGGAAGGGCAAGGGCCAGCTGCTCGGCGTCGCCGTCGAAATAAGCGCCGCCGATGGCGTCCAGGGTCATGGTGCACATCACCGGCAGATCGCAGATGGAGCGCACGGCTTCGATGGCGGCGGAGCATTCGGTGACGCCCAGCATGGTTTCCACCACAAACAGATCCACGCCCGCATCCAGCTGCGACTGGGCCTGGCGGCGGTAGACCTCCATCAGCGCATCATAGCTGATTTCATCCCCGTCCACGCGCTTGCCGGTGGTGGTCATATCCCCGGCGACAAAGGCGCGGCCTTCCACGGCGCGCCTGGAGAGGGCTACCAGTGCACGGTTCAGTTCCTCTACATCCTCACGGCCGTACATGGCCATGGTGACGGCGTTTGCGCCGAAGGTGGGGGCGTAGACGACCTGGCTGCCCGCTTCTACATAGGCGCGCTGTAGGTTCATCAATATTTCTTCATGTTCCAACACCCAGGCTTCGGTGCTGATGCCCACGGGCATGCCCGCCGCACGCAGGTTGGAACCCGTTGCACCGTCCAGAATGATGGGGCCGGATAGAAGCAGTTCTCGAAATTCTTTGCGCGTCATGGAAGCGTCTCCTTTGTTTGCGAATGTTCGCCGTTATATTACCACATCCCGCCCCGGTTTTCAATCCCGACCGGCGAGCAGCCGGAGAATTTCGTTTTCGTAGAAATCACAGATTTCCCGGCTGGTTTCCATGTCCATCGCTTCTGCGATGATGTTCAGCTGCGCGCCCTTTTCGTCCAGACCCAGCCATGCCCAGCCGTTTTCCCGCATCAGCCGCACGCCTCCGCCCATACGGGCGTTTTTTGCTTCCCTGGCGATTTGGTGCAGCACCCGACCGCTCTCTCCGGAGGGAACGGGTATACCCTGCGTGCTTCGGCAGACCTCCGGCATCATCCTTCGCCAGTGGTTCAGGCTGAGCCTCCTGTCTGACAACAGGGAAAGGAAGGCGAGGGCAAAGTACAGCCCATCCAACTGCAGGCGAAACTGCAGGGTAGATTCCTTTGCAAGGCTATCCATCCAAAGCGAAGATTCTTTGTACAGGTAGAGTGTTTCCGCGTCATAGCGGCGGGCCAGTTCTTCAATGGACTGCGTGGCATGTGCAGGCAGGAAAAGCTTTTTTTCGCCCATTTCCAGCGCCGTCCAGGCGCAGGCCAGCTGCCGCTGTCCCTCGGTCATCATACCCTGTTCATCTGCCAGCAGCGCGGTTTCGCCGCTGTCCGGCAGGTAGATACCGATTTCATCCCCGACCGGATGCATGTTGTCCAGCGCATATTCCGTCTCCACCTGCAATCCGACACGGCGGCATACCTGTTCGGCGGTCTCCAAAACCAACCCATCGGCGCAGAGCAGGAGCTTTGGCGCATGGGCAGCCAGGAAGGCGGAAGCCGTATCTGCTGCATAAAGCGCGGAAATATCTCCCGTATGGGCCAGCGGGTGGGTAATGGTGGCGAAGGGCCCGGCAAAGTCCTGCCGTTCCATGAGCTTCAATATATCCCGCTGGCTGCGCTCCGTGAAGGTTGCTCCCTGTGCGTTCAGAGGAATGATTGAATCCGCCTCTACCAGCATCGCCGCATCCGCGTGAAGAAGCCGCAGCACATACCGAAGCTGGGGCAGTGTGCATACGCCCGCATCTATAATCTGAATCCCCTGCGCCATAGCTCCGGCGATAACTGCATGCTGCAGGGCGTCCGCCACGCAGGATGCGCTCCGGCCCAATACCAGTTCCCGGGGCTTCATGTGGGCCACGCAGGCTTCGGCAGCGCGGGTGGCCTGGGCGGGATTTTCAACCTCCAATGCACCGCCGATGAAGCGCATCTCCCGCCGGGAGCCCCATACGATGTTGGCCTCCGGCTTTTCGCCGCAGGGGATGGCCTTTTCCGGCCATAGCTTTACCCCCGGCAGCAGCACGGCGCGCTCGCCCACACGGGAATTGCTGCCAACGGCGCTCTCCTCGTAGAGCTGCGCGCCTTCGCCGATGATGGCGTTTGTGCCCACGATGCTGCCCCGCAGTTGAGCGTTGGGTTCGATTCTTGCCGAGGAAAACAGCAGGCTGCGCTTGATGTCTGCGCCCGGGGCGACGAAGCAGTTTTCACCGATCACGCTATAGGGACCGATGCGGCTTCCGGCGCAGATGTGGGCGCCGGGGGCGATGAACACCGGCGCTTCAATGGTGCAGCCGGGATCCAGTATCGCGCCGCTTGTACAGGGCTGCAATCCATCGATGGAGATCATGCCCCGCAGGGCGTCCGCATGCACGCGCAGGTAGGCGGCAACATCCCCAACATCGCACCAATAGCCCGGGGCGATATAGCCGTAGACCGGCGCACCGGCAGCTACCAGGGCAGGGAAGAGGTCATGACCGAAATCGTAGGGCTGGCCTTCGGGGATGCGGCGCAGGATTTCCGGCTCCAGGATGTAGATGCCGGTGTTGATCAGATCGGAATATACGTCGCTTCGGCCGGGCTTTTCGTGGAAGGACAGGATGCGGCTATCATCATCTGCGACCACCATGCCATATTCCTGGGGATGGGCGGATTTCTTCAGAAGAAGCGTGGCCGCCGCGCCCTTTTGCGCATGAAAGCGCAGCGCCCGGGAGAGATCAAAATCGGTGATGCCGTCGCCGGAGAGAACAATGAAGCGCTCATCCAGGAAATCCTGCGCGCGCTTCACGCTTCCCGCCGTGCCGAGCGGACTCTTTTCAATGTAGTAGTGCAGGTGCGTCCCGAAGGCTTCGCCATCGCCGAAGTAATCCATGATGGCGTCGGGCAGGTAGCCCAGGGTCGCACCGATTTCGTTGATACCATATTTTTGAAGCAGCCGCACGGCGTATTCCATCAAGGGTTTGCCCATCAGGCGCAGCATGGGCTTGGGACAATCGCATGTCAGGGGTCTCAGGCGCGAACCCTCGCCGCCCGCCATGATGATCGCTTTCAATCCATTCACAATCCTTTCCTCGTGCGCAAAGCGCAGCATAAAAATACCGCATAGCAGTATCTATGCGGTATTCTCTCCGTTCAGGACATGAATTATACAATTTGCATTACAGGATATACTTTCTTACATCCTTGGCATGCGCATCCTCGCCCAGCTGGGCGTTGACGTAGTTGGCGTCAATGGAAACGCAGATTTCCGGGGCGTCGCCGCCGCCGGCATTGAAGGCGATGTCGTTCAGGATGCGCTCCAGCATGGTGTGCAGGCGGCGGGCGCCGATGTTTTCCTTGGTTTCGTTGGCGCGCCATGCGCATTCGGCGATGGTTTCAAGGGCGCTTTCCTGGAAGTCCAGGGATACGCCGTCCACACCCAGCAGCAGCTGGTACTGGCGGATGAGGGCGTTTTCCGGCTGGGTCAGGATACACTTGTAGTCTTCCACCGTCAGGGGCTTCAGATCCACGCGCACGGGGAAGCGGCCCTGCAGCTCGGGAATCAGGTCGGTAACCTTTGCCACATGGAACGCGCCTGCGGCGATGAAGAGCATGTGGTCGGTCTTCACCGGGCCGTACTTGGTGTTCACGGTGGTGCCTTCCACGATGGGCAGGATATCGCGCTGCACGCCTTCGCGGCTCACGTCCGGGCCGTGACCGCCGCTGCGGCCGGCGACCTTGTCGATTTCATCCAGGAATACGATGCCGTGCTGTTCAGCGCGGTCGATGGCCTCGGAATGAACGGCGTCCATGTCGATGAGGTTGGTTTCTTCCTCCGCCTGCAGAATCTTGCGGGCTTCGCGCACGGTCACCTTGCGGATCTTGGTCTTCTTGGGCATGATGGAACCGAGCACATCGTTCATGTTCATGTCCATGCCGGGAACTTCCATCTGGGGAGAGGTTTCCTCGACTTCAACCTCGACGATTTCATTTTCCAGCTCGCCGCGGCGCAGGCGGGTGCGCACATCGTCCTGGCGGATGGCCAGGGCGTTTTTCTCCTCGGGGGAGAGCTCCGGCTCCTTGGGCTTGTTGCCCAGCAGGATTTCGATGGGATTGACCGGCTTCTTGGGCTTCTGGGCATGGCTCAGCAGATCCACCAGGCGGTTTTCCACCACAACCTCGGCATTCCTGCGCACACGGGCGGAATGCTGGTTCTTTACCAGGCGGATGGAAGCTTCGATCAGGTCGCGGATGATGGATTCCACATCGCGGCCCACGTAGCCCACCTCGGTGAACTTGGTGGCTTCTACCTTGATGAAGGGAGCGTCCACAAGCTTGGCCAGGCGGCGGGCGATTTCGGTTTTACCCACGCCCGTGGGGCCGATCATCAGGATGTTCTTGGGGGTCACTTCTTCGCGGATTTCCTCGGGCAGCTGGGCGCGGCGATAGCGGTTGCGCAGGGCCACGGCCACGGCGCGCTTGGCTTCGCTCTGACCGATGATATATCTGTCCAGCTCGCGAACGATCTCGCGGGGGGTGAGTGTAGTCATGGATAGTCTCCTTTAAACGGTCTCAACGATGATGTTGCCGTTGGTGTACACGCAGATTTCGCTGGCGACCTTCAGGGCCTTCTGCGCGATTTCATGGGCGGGAAGATCGGTGTTCTGAATCAGTGCGCGGGCGGCTGCTAGGGCGTAATTTCCGCCGGAACCGATGGCGATC
>JAGBAU010000301.1 GCA_017938785.1 Clostridia bacterium | reverse complement strand
CAAACGCTGCCGCCACCAGACCGGCCAGGATCAGGGCCAGCACAACGGGCATGGCAAACTGAACCACGCCGCCGTCATAGTACTGATAAACAACCGCACGCTGCTCCACCGGAATGGTGAAGATGGCGTAGGTATAGGCGCCGATGAGCATGAAGCCGGCCTGGCCCAGGGAGAACAGGCCCGTGAAGCCGTTGAGCAGGTTCATGGAAACGGCGACCAGTGCGTAGGTCGCGCCCTTCTTGAGCACGGTGAAGAGCATGGACGTGGGGGGTATCATCTGTTCGGCAACGAATACGCCGATGTAAATGGCCAGAACCACGATAGCGGTCACGATACCGCCGGTCGTGATCTTCCTGCGCTGCAGGGGAGAATTCTTCATCGTCATGTCGTTCACCTCACACTTTATCCGTCGTCTTCTCACCGAACAGGCCGGTGGGCTTGACGATCAGGATGACAATCAGCAGGGCAAAGGTGAAGGCATCGGAGAAGGTAGCCAGACCCAGCATCTGCTTGGACAGGCCCATCTTGATGAGGATGATGTCCAGGCCCTTGATGATGTTTTCACAGATACCAATGATAAACGCACCCACAACCGCACCGGGGATGGAGCCGATGCCGCCGAATACGGCCGCAACGAAGGCCTTCAGGCCGGGCATGGCGCCGGAGGTCTGAATAACGGTGGTATAGTTGGTGAAATAAAGAATGGAACCCACGCCCGCCAGGAAGGAACCGATGACGAAGGTGGTGGAAATGACGGAGTTAATTTTGATACCCATCAGCTGGCTGGTTTCAAAATCCTTGGAAACCGCGCGCATGGCCATGCCGATCTTGGTGTGGTTGATCAGCCATACCAGCAGAACCACCAGGATCAGGGTCAGGATGGGCGTGACGACGGTGACCATCTTGGTGGTTGCACCGAAGATCTTCACGGAATCAGAGATAAAGGGGATGGTGGGATAATACTGGTTCAGACCGCCGGTGATGTAGAGCACCAGGTTCTGAAGGGTGTAGCTGACGCCGATGGCGGAGATCATGATGGACATGCGGGGGGCGGTGCGCAGGGGCTTATAGGCCACGCGTTCAATCATGAAGCCGATCAGGGCAGTGAGCACCAGAACCAGCGGAATGGACAGATACAGCGGAATGCCGCTGGCAGAAATATAGACCATCAAAATACCTGCAACCATAAAAACATCGCCGTGGGCGAAGTTGATCAGGCGCAGGATGCCGTATACCATGGTATAGCCGATGGCGATCAGCGCATACTGGCCGCCGACGGATATGCCGCTGAGCAGGTAAGGAAGTATCGTCTGGAACATGAGAAAATTCTCCTACTTTCTGATACGTTAAAACACGCGCTTGCGGCGTGGGGTATTCCCACGCCGCATGCAGGGTTAACTGTTATTCGCGATAGGTTTCGAATTCTTATTCTACGCCCTGAACTGCTGCGAACTCCCAAACACCGTCGGTGGTGTTGGCAACCTTGATGTAAGCAGTGTCGCGGATGGCGTCGCCGTTTTCAGCTTCGAAGGCGATGGCGCCGGAAACACCGTCCAGAGTGGTGTTCCACAGAGCTTCCATAACAGCCTTGGAATCGGTGGTGCCAGCGTTCTTCATGGCCTCGAGAGCTACGAAGTATGCGTCATAACCCATGGCGGTTACAGCAGCGATCATGTCGTTGCCGCCGTTGTTGGTCATGGCTTCCTCGTTCTCGTTCAGCCAGGCCTTGATGCCTTCGTCGAATTCAACATTGCCTCCCTCCTGATAGAAGGTGGAAACGTAGATGGGCAGGTTGGTGCCGGTTGCAACTTCGATAACCTTGTTGTTGTCCCAGGTATCGGAGCCCATCAGGGAGTACTGAGCGCCCTGAGCTGCGGACTGGCTGATGATCTGGGTGATGTAAGCGATGGAGCAGGGAGCGAAGAATACCTGAGCGCCCATTGCGGAAGCATTGCTTACGTAAGAGGTGAAGTCAGAGGTGCCGTTCGGGAAGGTTTCGTCGATTACAACGCCGCCCAGAGCTTCGAAAGCCTGCTTGAAGTAGTGAACCAGACCTACGTCGTAGTCGTTGCCCAGCTCAGCAAGGCAGTAAGCGGTGGTTGCGCCCAGCTCCTTGAAAGCGTAGTTGGCCAGAACGGTTCCCTGGAAGGGATCCAGGAAGCAAATGCGGAAGTAGTGCTTGTTGCCGGCGGTAACCTGGGGGTTGGTGCAGGTAACGCCGATGGCGGGGATGCCAGCAGCCTCAAAGATGGGGGAGCCTGCGATTGCGCAGCCGGAGCCATAGGTGCCCAGAACTACGGAAACGCCTTCGGAAGCCAGCTGCTGTGCAGCGGAGGGAGCCTTGTCTGCGGAGGAGCCGTTGTCAGCTGCAACCAGCTCAACATCGTAGGTCACGCCGCCGATCTCAACGGTAGGCTGTACATAGTTTGCATACTGCATGCCCAGCATTTCCTGCTTTCCGCCTGCGCCGGAGTCGCCGGAGAGGGGCTCGAAAACGCCGATCTTAACGGTCTCTGCCATTGCAGCGGCGGAGATAACCATCATGAGAACCAATACAAGTGCGAGAACTTTCTTCATTTGGAATTGCCTCCTTTGAATTATGGAGGTATTATACAGAAGAATTCAAAAAAATGCAAGCCCGGTCTGCAATTTTTTCGGTACGATAATTCCATTTTTATCCGGAATATCCGCCTTTCGCGGTCACTTTTG
>JAGBAU010000300.1 GCA_017938785.1 Clostridia bacterium | reverse complement strand
TGATGGGGGTGCGCTCGGGAACGATGCGGTCGTTCAGGCATACAACGCCCGGAAGAGCCTTGCCTTCGAGGAACTCGAGAGATGCGCCGCCGCCGGTGGAGATGTGGCTCATCTTGTCAGCCAAGCCCATCTGTGTAACGGCTGCTGCGGAGTCGCCGCCGCCGATGATGGTGATGGCGCTGGATTCTGCCATGGCCTCGGCGATAGCCAGGGTGCCCTTGGCAAAGTTGGGCATTTCGAAGCAACCCATCGGGCCGTTCCAAACGATGGTGCGGGCCTTGCGGACTTCGTCAGCGAACAGCTTCACGGTCTCGGGACCAATGTCCATGCCTTCGAAGTTGTCCGGGATGTTGCGGGAGTGGGCGGTGATGCGCTCGCAGTCGTTGGAGAAGGCGTCGCCGCATACGTTGTCAACGGGCAGAAGGAGCTTAACGCCCTTGGCTTCTGCTTCTTCGATCAGTTCCTTGGCCAGGCCGATGCGCTCCTCGTCCAGCAGGGAACGGCCAACCTTGCCGCCCATGGCGACCTGGAAGGTGTAGGACATGCCGCCGCCGATAACCAGGGTATCCACCTTGTTCAGCAGGCTCTTGATAACGCCGATCTTATCCTTAACCTTTGCGCCGCCCAGGATGGCAACGAAGGGACGAACCGGGTTCTCAACTGCATTGCCCAGGAACTCCAGCTCCTTGCCGATCAGGAAACCGGCAACTGCGGGCAGGTATTCTGCAACACCAGCGGTGGAAGCATGTGCGCGGTGCACGGTGCCGAATGCGTCGGAAACGTAGATTTCAGCCATGGAAGCCAGTTCCTTGGCGAAAGCGGGATCGTTCTTTTCTTCCTCAGCGTGGAAGCGAACGTTCTCCAGCAGAATGGCCTTGCCGGGTTCTACGGCTGCGGCCAGAGCCTTGGCGTCCTCGCCAATAACGTCCTTGGCCAGCTTCACTTCGAAGCCCAGCTTCTCAGACAGGCGCTTTGCAACGGGAGCCAGGGAATACTTCATGTTGAACTCTCCCTTGGGACGGCCCAGGTGGGAGCACAGGATAACTGCGGCGTTGTTGTTCAGCAGGTACTTGATGGTCGGCAGAGCAGCATTGATGCGGGTCTCGTCGGTGATATTCAGTTCAGCATCGAGCGGCACGTTAAAGTCGCAGCGCACGAGAACTTTTTTGCCGGAAACCTGGATATCTTCAACGGTCATTTTGTTCAGATTCATCTTAGATACACTCCTTAATCAAGATAGTGACCTTATTTTATCACATATCCGTCGAAAATAAAAGTTAGTTTTCTGAAACGAACAGTATAATTTTGCAAATTTCGCCACTTTCATGCGCCAATACATGGAAAAGTAAAGTGAAATCCCGGATTACTTAACGAACGTCTGCTATAATGCATACTTGGAGGAGAGTATATGAAAGAAACGATCATCCGACTGAAAGACGTCGTTTTTGAATATGAGGGCAGCAAAGAGCCTGCCGTCGATCATGTGACCCTCGATGTAGAGGAGGGTGAGTTTCTTGCGGTTCTGGGCAGGAACGGCAGCGGCAAATCCACGCTTGCACGCCTGCTCAACGCACTGATGCTGCCTACTTCCGGCGAAATCGAAGTGGACGGCATGGTGGCGACCGAAGAGAATCCCTATGATGTGCGCGAGGTCTGCGGCATGGTGTTCCAGAACCCGGACAACCAGATCGTCGCCACCGTCGTGGAGGAGGACTGCGCCTTCGGCCTGGAAAACCGGGGCGTTCCCTCTGCGGAAATTCGCCGCCGCGTGGATGAGGCTCTGAAGGAGGTGGGCATGCAGGACCGTGCCCTGTCCTCGCCGTCCATGCTGTCCGGCGGACAGAAGCAGCGCATCGCCATCGCCGGCGTGCTGGCCATGCGTCCGAAGATCATCGTTTTTGATGAATCCACGGCCATGCTGGATCCCGTTGGCCGCAAGGATATTTTTTCCATTGCGAAGCGCATCAACCGGGAAGAGGGTATCACCGTCATCTGGATTACCCACTTCATGGAGGAAGCTGTGCAGGCAGACCGGCTGGTGGTTATGGACCACGGCAAGGTGGAACTGCAGGGCAAACCCCGCGAAGTTTTCTCCAATGTGGACGAGGTGCTGCAGCTGGGCCTGGATGTGCCCGAAATGATGAAGCTTTCCCATAAACTGCGCAAGGCGGGCGTCGCGCTTCCTGCCGATGTGCTCACTGTAGAAGAAATGGCGGTGGAACTGTGCCGATTGAAGTAAAGAACCTGACGCATATCTATATGTCGGGATCTCCCTTTGAGTCAAAGGCTCTGGACAATGTAAACCTGCATATCGGCGATGGCGAGTTCATCGGCATCATCGGCCACACCGGCAGCGGCAAGTCCACGCTGGTGAGCCACCTGAATGCCCTTGAAAAGAGCGCGCCCGGCCAGGTTTTCGTAAACGGCAAGGATCTTGGCGACAAGAACACCAATCTGAACGAAATCCGCAGGGAAGTGGGACTTGTGTTCCAGTACCCCGAGTACCAGCTCTTTGAAGAGACGGTGGAGAAGGACATTGCCTTCGGCCCCAACAACCTCAAACTGGATGAGGATGAGGTCAAGCGCCGTGTGCGCGGCGCCATGGCCCTGGTGGGCCTGGACGACAGCCTGCGCTCCGCTTCGCCCTTCAACCTCTCCGGCGGACAGAAGCGCCGCGTGGCCATCGCAGGTGTGCTGGCTATGAATCCTTCTATTCTTATCCTGGACGAGCCTGCAGCAGGTCTCGATCCCGCAGGGCGCCGCAGCATGCTGGAGCTGATTCGCGGCATCCATGAAAGCGGCGTGACCGTGGTTATGGTATCCCATTCCATGGACGATGTGGGCAAGTACTGCAACCGCCTGTACGTATTGAACCACGGTAAGGTTGCCTTTGAAGGAACGCCTGCCGAGGTATTCGTCCATGGCGATGAACTGCGCGAAATCGGCCTGGATGTGCCGGAGTGTGCAAAGCTCGCCGCAGTGCTGCGCGAAAAGGGTTTTGAGGTTCCGCAGGAAGCCTACAGCCAGGCGGACCTGCTGGCGGCTGTACTGAAAAATATTGGGAAGGACGTGGAATGAAATGGCAAACACGATGACCATCGGGCAGTTCTTTCCCGGTGATTCCTTCCTGTACCGACTGGATCCCCGTACGAAGCTGATTCTGACCATTGCGCTGATCATCCTGGTGTTTATCACCAAGAGCTTTGTGGGCTTTGGCCTGATCTGCCTGTTCATCATCTGGTGCGCGGCTTCCACGAAGATCGGCGTGAAGTACATGATCAAGGGACTGAAGCCCATCTTCCTGATCATTGCGCTCACCTTCTTCCTGAACCTGTTCCTGATGAAGGACGGCGCAACCCTAGTGAAGCTCGGGTTCATCCATATCACCACCGGCGGTTTGAAGACGGCCCTTTTCATGGCGGTTCGTCTGATTCTGCTGGTGCTGTCCTCTCAGATTCTGACGCTCACCACTTCGCCCATTGCGCTTACGGACGGTCTGGAATCCCTGCTGAGGCCGCTGTCGAAGATCGGCTTTCCGGCGCATGAGATTTCCATGATGATGTCCATTGCCCTGCGTTTCATCCCGACCCTCATGGAGGAGACGGGCAAGATCAAGCGCGCGCAGATGGCCCGCGGTGCGGATTTTGAGAGCGGCAACCTGATCGCCCGCGCGAAGGCTATGATTCCGCTGCTGGTGCCGCTGTTTGTCAGCGCCTTCCGCCGTGCGGATGAACTGGCCATGGCCATGGAGGCGCGCTGCTACCGCGGCGGCGAGGGCAGAACCAAGATGAAGCAGTTGAAGTATAGCTGGCGCGACGGCGTCTCCGTGGGCGCAATCGCTGCAATGTTTGCAGTGATCATCGTCTTCAACAGCATGGGCCTCGTATGAGCGGGGGAGTTATGCGCAGAATTCATCTGATCGTTGAATACGACGGCACCGATTACGCGGGCTGGCAGCGCCAGTCCAATGCGATGACGGTGCAGGAATGGATTGAAAAGGCAGTTAAGAAGCTCACCGGTGAAACCGTGTGCGTGTCCGGCGCCAGCCGTACGGACGCGGGCGTACATGCGCTGGGTCAGTCCGCCCACTTCGATACCGAATCCCGCATCCCGGCAGATAAGTTCAGCTTTGCGCTCAACACCATCCTGCCGCCGGATATCCGCATTTCCCATTCCGAAGAAGTCTCCCCGGAATTCCATTCACGGTTCTCTGGAAAAGGCAAGCGCTATCGTTACCTTTTTTATGCGTCTCCCCATGCAGGTGCACTCAACCGCAGGACCCATGCCCATGTGATCTATCCGCTGGATGTGGAGAAAATGCGTGCCGAAGCCAAGGATCTCGTGGGTACTCACGATTTTGGTGCCTTTGCGGCCAGCGGTTCCGTGGTGAAGGATACCGTGCGCACCATCTACCGTGCAGATGTGGATCAGGACGGCAAGGAGATTCGCCTGATCATCGAAGGAAACGGTTTCCTTTATAATATGGTGCGCATCATTGCCGGCACGCTCATCGGCGTGGGCAGCGGCAAGATTGAGCCCGGCGCATTCCGCCGAGCCATCGAAAGTCAGAGCCGCCTGGATCTGGGCATCACCGCACCTGCGCAAGGCCTTACCCTGATGGAAGTCTTCTACAATGACCGGAGGACGGACGAATGACCATTACCAATGTCATGCGCCTTTTGAAGCAGGCGCAGATTCCCTTTGATACTTCCGAATACGAGGTGGACGAAAGCGACCTGAGCGGCGTGCATGCTGCGCAGATGCTGGGCATCGACCCGGACTGCATGTTCAAAACGCTGGTCGCCAAGGGAGAAAAGAAAGGAATTCATGTATTCTGCATTCCCGTGGCTGAGGAGCTCGACCTGAAGAAGTGCGCACAGGCGGCAGGGGAGAAGAAGATCGAAATGATACATGTGAAGGATCTTCTGCCGCTGACCGGCTATATCCGCGGCGGCTGCAGTCCCATCGGTATGAAGAAGAAGTATCCCACCACGATGGATGAAACGGCGATTCTCTTCGACAAAATCTATGTCAGCGCCGGTCAGCGCGGCGTGCAGGTGATTCTGAACCCTGAACAGCTGGCGCAGTACATTGGTGCAGATTTTGCTGATCTCACCAAGCGATGAACCAAAGGAAGGTTTCCATGAAAGCAGTACTCTTTGATTTCAACGGTACCCTTTATAATGACACCGCATTTCATCTCCAGGCCTGGATGAAGTATCTGAAGGAGCGTTTCGGCTTCGATCTGACTGAGGAGGAGGTGCATCGCCGCTGCATCGGCCCGAGCAACGAGAATATCTTCCGTGATTTCTTCGGCGAAGATATTCCCATGGAGAAGATCCGTGAATATGCAGCCGAGAAGGAAGTGTATTACCGCAGCGTATGCCGTTCTGATGAGAAGAACCTGCAGCTGATGGAGGGTGCTCCGGAACTGATTGACCTGCTGATTGAACGCGGCATTCCCTTCGTGCTCGCACCCGCTTCGCCC